>CAMZIP010000010.1 GCA_947307265.1 uncultured Bacteroidales bacterium
AGATCGATCGACTTAAGTGAAGTACAATATGCAAACATTGAGTTTGTGGAAACGATGTTCTCGGCATTCCAACCTGCAAGATTAATGTCAGTCAAAGAATTCGCCGCATAAAACAGGCTCCCAACATTTTGCAGATGCTCTGTATTCCAGTTACTTAAATCTATGCTTCGCAAAGAGCTGCATCCTTCTAATGCGCCACCATTGACCTGGCCGAAAGTACTGGTGCCAAACATCCATGCTATGTTTTCAACGCTTGATGTGTCAAAGGAAGATAAGTCAATGCTTGCTAGACTTGAACACCCCGCAAACATATAACTCATATCTGTCACCCTCGATGTGTTTAAACTGGAAACATCAATTGTTGCCAAGCTTTTGCACCCACAAAACATTCCTGACATATTTGTGACATTGTCGGTAGTAAAACCAGAGAGATTCAGCGAGGTCAGAGACATACAATACTCAAACATCTTCCATGTCGACAATAGGTTGGGAGACTGAAAACCGGAGAGATCCAGACTCTTTAAACTTCTGCAATTATAAAACATCTTGTATGCGGTTGTTGCAATCTGGTTCTCAAAGGAGCCCAAGTTCAAATCTTCCAAAGAATAACAATCCTCAAAAAGGGAATCAAAGCTAGTCACATTACGGAAATCATAATTGCTCAAATCAAGTTTTTTCAAATGAGTCCATCCCTTAAACATAAATTGAGTGCTTGTTCCTGTAAAACGATATTCGGGAGTATAATAATGCGCAACTGTACCATCTAATTCAAAATAAACTGCGGCACCAGTCGTGGGAATAAGTGTATCGGTTGTTTTATCACTATTTGAGTGAAAATAAGCCTCGGTTATAGATGTTTTATCCACGCCAGAAGGTAAAAGATTATCAGATATCCAAGCATATGTATTATGCGGCTCATATCTCACCTCCGGCATTTTAAGCAACCCCGACCTGATAATAGTTTGAGGTTTCGTGGTCTGTATCTCCATTGAACCACCAAAGGATCCCGAAACTACAACCGTGAAGCCTCCTGTCATCGTTATGGGCGGTAATGCGATTATGAAAGATGTCGCTGTCTCTTCATTTAATGCAACTCCGCCGGGTGGGCATTCCAGCGTCACGGTCTGTGCTGAGGCGTCTGTTAAATTGACAGATGGAATGCTTCCATTTGCAACAGTCACCTCGGTATCCCCACAAAGAATCTCGTTATTATTCCCAGTTATACTGATTGAATAAATAATCGCTGAGCCTTTGAGTTGGAGTTTCAATCCGCCGAGAACGTTCTTGAACCTAAGGTTCATATCCTCTGTAGAACTGGTTACGGCGGCCATTGGGAAAGCACCATTCCCAAAACTATCTTCAGCATAGGTCTGTGTCGCGGGGAGCACTATATTACTGAGAACATAATTGCTTCCACTTTTTGCGATTGTGGCTGTTGAACAATAAGGATAGAGAGCCACATTGTTGTCTAATGCAGAGTCGGCTCCCGAGCCTGATATCTTGATAAGAGATGCAGAGGTCTTCCCTTCGGATTCGTCGGTGACCTGATAGCATTCGTTGACGGTGCTTCCCGCAAAGATGCTCACTCGGTCAACTCGTTTCCAGAGTACATTGCCACTGTTGTCAAGGGTTGTTCTTGTTTCGCTCCCGAGGCCATCATCCTCAATAATAGCAATAAAGGGCTTGGAGTCCTGAGCCGGTAATAATTCCTGCTTTTCTGTTTCCAATTCTTTAACCTGGCAACCAGCAAGAAGCATTATGGCCAGAAAACTATATGTAAATACCTTTTTCATACCACGTTCTATTCTACCAGATTCCATCAATTTCATCAACCACTTCTGTTCCTTGAATAGGATCATCTCCGCTAGCACAGATAACTCTCTGTGTTCCCACGATAATAACATAGCATACAGGAGGAGCATAACTCTGGACACCCGCACTTTCTTTTGATAGATAGTTGTTGCTCATAATATTAAGTATTGATTTTGGCGGAAAATGTAGGAAGATGATTTATCTCGGTTTCATAACAACTTCCCAATACAGTAAAAACTCACGATTATCTAATTGTATTATCTCCCATAAATTCTCTGGCAGTTCTAGAGAATCATATTCTGATATCTCATAAGACATCGCATTCTCAATGTCAGGTTGGGCTATTGAATATATGCGTCCATCTGTAACTAACTCTGGTGAAATCTTTAGGACGTACTTTTTCAGGGGCTCGTATTGTCCCTTATACTTGATATCAACCGTATCATTCATAGCAATAGGGACTGATTTTGGGGTCGACATTTTTTGGCGTGAAAAGATTTCTGAAAATGTTTCAACGAATTCATCTTTTTGCGGACAATCCCAATACTTCTCTGACTTTAGTTGAGTGAACTTAAGCTGTTTTACCATTTCGGATATGTCTGGGCATTCCTTGCCGTGTTGTGTGAAGAACGATTCTAGATGCCCTTTTATATCTAATGAAATATCGGCCACGCTTTTACTCTTATAATCATACTCTTTCAGTAGAAAATAAAGATCCCATGCTGTTGAGACAAAAGTTCTAATATAATACATAGTAAAATAATAATGTGTCCGATAGATCCCAGACTCGGCGTTGTGGTCAAATAAAAAAGGCAGGAACCTGTCTATCAAAAGAGAGCCTCTGGACGGGGGCCTACACCAATAGACATTCCTGCCTATATGTTCGAAGCCACGAATGGCGTCGTAACATACCAAACCGGAATCGTCCATCTGGTGTAAAAAATTGTCCAGATTTTCTCTTTTAGATGAACTACCTTTTGCTCTGGGGATTTCTCTTCCCAGTAGCAGCACAAAGATAGAAAAAATATCTTAGAATTACGAAAATAACTTAATTCTAGTGGGTTGGATAGAGGGAAACGAAAAAAGGATGGCCTTCAGCCATCCTTAAGATAACACGCCCGCCTCAGCGGGGTAGCGGAGCGTGACTCCCGGTCACGCGGGAGCGGCGGCGAAGCCGGGGGGCCCGGGGGCTTGCCCCCGGTATAAAACAACAGTCTCGTTTTCCAGCTCTAAACGAAAAAAGGATGGCCTTCAGCCATCCTTCGTTTAGAGCGGAAAACGAGACTCGAACTCGCGACCCCGACCTTGGCAAGGTCGTGCTCTACCAACTGAGCTATTTCCGCGATTGGGACTGCAAATGTAGTTATATTTTTTTATTTCCCAAATTTTTTTGTCAAGAATGTATCGCATTCACTTCCGGACGGAGGTAAACGCCGAACTTTTCATAGACCGAATCAATCACCGCGTGAGCCAGCGCAAGGACTTCCTCGCCGCTTGCTCCGCCCAGATTGACCAGCACCAGCGGCTGGCGCTCATACACCCCGGCCTGCCCCATCGAACGGCCCTTCCAGCCGCAGCGGTCAATCATCCACGCTGCCGAAAGCTTCACGAAACCGTCAGTCGCAGGATATTGAGGCATATCCGGATATTCAGATGCCAGGCTGCGGGCCTTAGATACCGCCACGACAGGATTCATAAAGAAACTCCCCGCATTGCCCAGCACGGCCGGATCCGGCAATTTGCTGTTGCGGAGCGAAAGCACCTCATTCCTGATATCATTTGCCGTCAGGCTCTCGGGATTCATCAGTGAAAGGGGAGCATAGGTCAGCACGGGCTCGAAAACCGTAGAAAGCCGGTAGCACACGGCCAGCACTATATAATGCTTATGGTCCGGACGCTTGAAAATGCTGTCCCGGTAACCGTAGGCACATTCATCCGCCGCAAAAACCCGCTTCTGGCCGCTTTCCACATCCAGGACCTCGACACGCTCAATGCGCTCGCACACCTCGACACCGTAGGCACCGATATTCTGCACGGCGGAAGAACCCACCTCACCGGGGATGCCGGAGAGATTTTCGAGGCCGAAAAAGCCCTCGCCGATGCATTTCTGCACGAACTCGTCCCAATCGATGCCGGAACCGGCACGAACCAGCACGGAATCATCATTCCGTTCGAGCACGTCAAAAGACTTGATGGCGCTGTGCAGCACGGTACCGTGGTAATCCCCGCAGAAAAGCAGGTTGCAGCCGGCGCCGATATGCAGCAGAGGGGCATTCCAGCCGGAAGCAAGGCTCAGCGCCTCGCGAAGTTCATCTTCAGCAGAATACTCCACGAAACGGTCCGCCAGCACATCCATTCCAAAACTGTTGTGCGCCTTGAGCGGGTAATTGTTCTCGATGCGAAGAGCCATATCAGTCCTCCCTGTGAATCACTGCACCAAGCGCGCGAAGGCGTTCTTCGATACGCTCATAACCGCGGTCTATCTGCTCCACGTTGCTGATGCGGCTCTTTCCGACCGCACCCATCGCTGCAATAAGCAGGGCGATACCGGCACGGATATCGGGTGAAGACATTGCACGGCCGCGAAGGTCGCGGGAATGATTGTGACCTACGACAACGGCACGGTGGGGGTCGCAAAGGATAATCTGCGCACCCATATCTATCAGTTTATCGACGAAGAACAGGCGGCTCTCGAACATTTTCTGATGTATCAGGACACAGCCCTTGCACTGCGTAGCTACGACCAGCAGGACGCTCAGGAGGTCAGGCGTCAGGCCCGGCCAGGGAGCATCCGCCACGGTCATAATCGAACCGTCGAGGAACGTATCGATGCAATATTCATCCTGCGAAGGCACGAAAATATCATCTCCGCGCTGCTCCAGACGGATTCCCAGACGGCGGAAACTCTCCGGAATGATGCCCAGGTTGCTGTACGAAACATTCTTGATAGTCAATTCGCTGCGCGTCATTGCCGCCAGACCGATAAACGAACCCACCTCGATCATATCCGGCAGGATGGTATGCTCGGCCCCGTGAAGTTCGCTGACGCCTTCGATAGTCAGGTAATTGGATGCGATGCCGCTGATTCGCGCACCCATCGCATTGAGCAGGCGGCAGAGCTGCTGCACATACGGCTCGCAGGCAGCATTGTATATGGTGGTCGTACCCTCTGCAAGAACCGCTGCCATCACGATATTTGCCGTACCGGTGACGGAGGCCTCGTCCAGCAGCATATCGCAGCCTTTCAGCCTGCCTTCGGGAACGGTCAGTTCGTAAGTCGAAGACTCGCGGTCATACGACAGATGCGCGCCCAGACGGGCCATTCCCTCGAAATGGGTATCCAGACGGCGGCGACCGATCTTGTCACCGCCCGGCTTGGAAGTCAGCATCCAGCCGAAACGCGCCAGCATCGGGCCGACGAGCATCACCGAACCGCGCAGTGCCTCATTACGGCGCAGATATTCGCGGCTGCGGAAATAGTCTGTATTGAGCCCCGCTGCGCAGAATGCATAAGTATCGTGCGAAAGCCGCTCGACGCTTACGCCCGCATCTGCCAGCAGCGAGATAAGGTTGTTGATATCGGCGATATCGGGAATATTGTGGACCACTACGCGATCGCGCGTGAGAATCGTGGCGCAGAGAATCTGCAGCGCCTCGTTTTTCGCCCCCTGCGGGGTAATCTCACCCGAAAGCCTGTGGCCGCCTTCTATGACGAATGATGCCATCTTGAAAAGGATTTATTTGAGTCCGCGTGCACGCAGAAGCACTTCGCTGTCGGGGTTTGCACCGCGGAAATTGCGGTAGAGCACCATCGGATCATCGCTTGCGCCACGCTCGAGGATGTTCTTGCGGAAAGAGGTAGCGGTCGCCTGGTCGAAGATGCCGTTCTGCTTGAACAGCTCGAATGCATCCTTATCAAGCACCTCTGCCCAGAGATAGCTGTAGTAGCCTGCGCTGTAGCCGCTCTTGAAGATGTGAGCGAAATATGTAGTGCGGTAACGCGGGATAATCTCATCGATAAGGCCCATTTCGCTGCAAGCCTGTGCTTCGAACTTCTCAACGTCGATACCTTCGACCGACTTGAGTTCGTGCCATTTCATATCGAGAATCGATGCTGCAGCAAGTTCGGTGGTAGCAAAGCCCTGATTGAAATTGCCTGCGGCGATAATCTTCTCGACGAGTTCGTCGGGAATCACCTCGCCAGTCTGGTAATGCTTGGCATAACCCTGAAGGACTTCCTTGCAGAATGCCCAGTTCTCGTTGATCTGAGAGGGCAGCTCCACGAAATCGCGGGTAACTGCAGTACCGCTGACGGTGATATAGTTGCACTGGCTCAGCAGTCCGTGAAGGGCGTGGCCGAACTCGTGGAACATAGTCTCGACGTTGTCGATCGAAAGCAGAGCCGGACGGTCTGCGGTAGGACGGTTGAAATTGCCGACATTGACGATGATGGGGCGGATATTCTCGCCGTTCTCGCACCACTGCTCGCGGAAATTGCTCATCCACGCACCGCCGCGCTTGGTATCGCGGGGATAATAATCGGTAAGGATGACGCCGATGAGAGAGCCGTCAGCATCCGAAACGCGGAATGCCTCCATTTCGGGATGGTACTTCGGAGCGTTCGGAATGGGCTCGAAAGTCAGGCCGTAGAGTTTCGATGCGGTAGCGAATACGCCTTCGCGCACATTTTCCATCTGGAAATACGGCATAACTTCGTTCTCGTCGAGGTCATACTTCTCCTTGCGGACCTTTTCAGCATAATAGAACCAGTCCCAGGGCTCGATCTTCGCGCCTGCCTCGAGTTTGCCTGCGGCAATGTCGCGGTCCATCACCTTCTGCATATCATAGACCTCCTCCTTCGCGCGCTTGACGGCATACTTGAAGATACCTGCGAGGAATTCATCTACCGTAGCGGGATCGTGCGCCATCTTGTCGTGGAGAATGTGGGCTGCAGGAGTCTCGTAACCGAGCAGGTTGGCCTCCTCGATCTTGAGGCGGAGAATGTCGAGCAGAACCTGCTTGTTGTCGAATTCATCGCCGTGGTTGCAGCGAGTAGAATAAGCCTCGAACATCTGACGGCGCAGTTCGCGGTCCTCAGTCACCGTCATCGTGCCTTCATATTCGGAGACGCTGACGCCGAAACGCTCCTGGAAATGATTGTTCTCTGCAAGAAGGTTGTTGCCGAAACGGAGAGTCAGCGCAGCGAGTTGCTGGTTGATGTCGCGAAGTTTTGCCTGGCCTGCCTCGTCGAGACCGACACCGTTATTGACGAAGCGCTCATAAATCTTTTCCAGGACGCACTCCTGCTCGCGTGTGAGCGAAAGTGTCTCGCGCTTGTCATAGACGGCCTTGACCTTGTCGAAAAGGTCGGCATTCATATAGATATTGCTGTAATGCTCTGTCTCAAGCGGAGTGATGATATCGACTATCTTGATCATCTCCGGGGTGCTCATCGAACTTGAAAGATTGTCCAGCACGCCGATAACCTTGTCGAGCAACGTGCCGCTGCGGTCTAAAGCGGCGATTACGTTGTCGAAATCAGGCTCTGCGGGATTGGCCACGATGGCGTCAATCTCGGCATTCTGCCGCGCAATACCCTCCCTGACGGCGGGTTCATAATCTGAATAGCGTATCTGCTCGAACGGCGGGATGCCGTAAGGGGTGTTCCACTCTGTGAGGAACGGATTTGTCCGATTGCAAGAAGTCATAACTGTTGCCGCAAGGGCCAGGATTACAAAGAGTTTTTTCATATATAGGTCTTTATTGTTTCTATCGCTCGAGTAATCTACAAATGTACAATAAATAGAAGGGAATACAAAAAAATCCGGCCCCGAAAACCGGGACCGGATATATCAAATCTCCGTTAAGGAATGTGATTAGTTGGCAGGCTGCCAGGAGTACTCGTAGATCTCCGGATCGCCACCGTCATACACCTTGCTGACCTTGATGACAAAACCGTCAGCGTCCTTTACGTAGGTGTGGACTGCGATAGCGCCGCTGCCGTCCCAGGTTGCCTGGTCAAGAAGTTTCTTGGACGGCTTACCGCACATACCGACCTCGAACATCCAACGGGGAACATCTGCCTTGTCGGTAGCATCCGGGAAGATACCTGCGATGTTGTCCTCATCGAGGAAGCTCTGGATCTTCCACTCTTCGCCTGAATCCTTGATACGTGACCACTTGACGAGGTTGCCGTCCTGCCAAACGCAGTTAGCCTTGACAGCGTCGCGGTCCTTGCGGACAATCTGTGTCAGGTAGCCTTCCTTGTCATAGGTGAAACCCCAGGTGTCACCATACTCGTTTGCCTGCTCGGAGAGGTAACCGTTTGCACCAAGCTTGAAAGTCCAGTTGCCCTTCTCCTCACCTTCCTTGACATACTTTGCGGTAGCCTCGTTGCCGTTCCATGTGAATGTCCAGGTACGCTCGCCTTCGTTACGGTTGACCATTGCCAGCTTGCCGTCAGCATTGTAGGAGAAAGCATACTTGTCCCACTCGTCACCGCACATAATGAGGCGCTTCTGAATTTTAACCTCAGGTTCTTCGCAACCGCTCAGGCAGACAACTGCCAGCATTGCAATTGCATAAAAAAGCTTTTTCATCGTGTAAAACTGATTAAAAAGGTTAATAGATAGGTTGTTAGAAATTGTATAAATTAGATTTGATATATTCTATTCCACAAAGGAAGTTCTCGCGCGCATCGTCGAGATGGTTGCGGCAACGGTATTCGAAACTCACGCCGCCGCGCTTGCAGGCCTTGTAGAGCGCATTTGCGGTGGCGTAGGCTGCTCCATCGTCAGATTCTCCGATATAGTAGCTGCGGTCGCTCGAGACCGTGATCTCGCCGTCAATAACTGCATCCTCGAAATAAAGCACCGAGAAGAGCGACTGCTTGCGAAGAGCCTCCGTGCCGGCGCTGCCGATGGCAAGGGCCTGTATGGCATCGACCGGATAAATGTCCTTATAGTAGCTCACCCACTCGGAGAGGCTGCGCTTCGAAAGGTCGCAGGGCATCAGGACGATCTTCTTGTTGTCCATCCCTCGTTGGATGATGGCCATCGCGTCCTTTATCCAGCTCTCATCCATACCTTCGTAGGCGATGAAGAGGCCTGTTCCGCCCTTTTTGCCTGCGGCAATATAGCCTGCCGACATAAATACGCCCTCTGAATCAAAGGTGCAATCCTGAGGGACGTTGACGGGCTTGAGGTTCCTCTGCCAGTTGGTTTCGCCTGCCATAAGAGCCGAGAACCAGGGCAGAATCTCCTCCAACGCGGCGCGCCAGTAGGAAGTCGAGTGGCCGCCGTTGCCTACGCGGTATTCGTGCGCATAGCCGTTGTCACGCATCAGCACGTGCAGGTCATCATTTGCGAAAAGCAACTGCTGCTCATCGTCGCCGCAGGTCACGAACCAGTGAACTGAAGAATACTTGTCCTTATTTTCAGCGGTAAACTGATGCAGAGGGCAGTGAGCCTTGTAATAATCGGTCAGGCGGGCCTGGCCGGTCGTGCCGACTCCGCCGAAAACCTTGCCCCACTGATTGTCCCAGCCGCTCTGGGACTCGCTCATATACTGTTCGTCGGTGCGGAATGACATCGAAAGCGGGGCGCTCATCGAGAAGAGCTCCGGATGCTTCATCGCTGTGACCATCGCTCCGAAACCGCCCATCGAATAGCCCGTAATGGCACGGTGGTCGCGGTCTGAAACGGTACGGTAGGTAGCGTCGATCAGCGGCACCAGTTCGGTTGCCAGCATCGTCATATACGGAAGAGTCCCGTCATAACGGTCGCACCAGTAGGTTTTCCAGCCGCAGGGGAAGACATATATCATCGGCTCCAGGCCGTCATCCTCCAGTGCTGTGATCTTGGCCTGGCAGGCCATATACTTGCCGTTCCAGGAGGTGTTGTCATCGCCGTAACCGTGCAGGCAGTACACCACCGGATATCGCCTGTCGGGATTATCATTGTAATCCCTGGGGATCATTATGTCGTAGGTGACCGTGGTGTTGATCACCTTGCTCGCGAACTGTATGCCAGTATTGTAACGCGGAAGCGGAACCGGATCCACGTCGGGAAGCACCCTGGGGCCGCAGCCGCTTGCGGACCAGGAAACCACGAGAAGGGTGCAGATAATCAGTAATGAATGCTTATTCATTGTCATATACAACCATTTCAGAAGCGTAGAGTTCGTAGTCCGGATGAGGGTTGTTGAGCCTCAGCGTAAGAACGTGCTCTCCGCTGTCAAAACAATACTTCGAGAATATCTCGTACTTGCGAGTTATATAATCAATAGGCATCTTAAAGTGCTCTACCTCAACGCCGTCCAGCAATGCCACAACATCTGCGACATAACTGTCGTCGGCGTGTCCCGTCTTGCGTACGCTACCCTCCACAACGATACTGTTCCCCTTGAAAGAGAGGTCCACGCTGCTCGTAAAAGCTTTCTTGAGAACCCTCTTCTCAACGGGTACGATACCTTCGAAGCTCTGTTCGTATCGCACTGCAACAGGTGACTCTACATCTATATAGATGCAATCCGTACCCGTATTGTCGCACGAAGAGGCGATTTTTTTGACAAGGTCAAAGTTCGAAGCACATACGTCTTCCAGGCACAGGCTGGTATAGGGGAACGGAATATCCTTGATCCGCTCGGCTCCGCGCTTCCATTCATCGGGAAGTGCATCGTAGCCGTAGATGACGCCCAGGATGCCCGCGGCTGAAGCAGGATTGCAGTCCGAATCATTGCCGCAGCGCGTCGAAATATCCATCGTCCGGTAGAGATCGCCCCCGCCGTAGAGCAGGCCGATGACCACGAATGCCGAATTGATAGTAGCATCGATATCGAAGCCGTTCCAGACGCCCTCGGGGCATCCTATATCGTTGGCGTGGCGGTTGGTAACCTCAAACCAGCACTGCTTCCAGTCATCGGGATACTGCTTCCAGTACTTGATGACATCCGAGATGGTGGAGTGGAACTTGGTCCCTTCGGGAATGGTCCTGAGAGCCTCGGTGACAATCGTGGGAATGTCGTCGCAAACATACGCGAGGCAATACATAGCGCCGATATAGACGCCGCCGTACCAGCCGTCGCCGTAGTTCATAATATGACCGATGCGGTCGCTGAGTTCGCTGGCCTTGTTCATCTGGCCGGGATAGAGCATTCCGATAAAATCGGCTTCTATCTGGAAATCTATATCGTCAGCGTGCGGATTGTACATCCAGTAGCCGGATTCGGGTGCCCCGCGGCCGTTCAGGATGTTGTAGCGGGCCGCCTGATTGGCGTGCCAGAGTTTGAAATCCGCATTTGCGAAAGCATCGGCATACTTTTGCGCAGGCGCGTCAACGCCATACAGCAGCATAGTCTCGAGGAACGTCAGGTCCATATATACGTCGTCGTACAGGCCCGGATCCTCGATATAGGTATCGTAGATATAGTCATCGTACCAGGGAATGGGAATCTCTTCCATAATGATTCCACCCTTGTACTTGAACTCCGTGGGACCGCCGTAGGTGCAACCGATGGTCTGGCCGTACCAGCCGCCGCGGATCTTGTCCATCAGGGTGGCATCGTCCATCTCTACCGTCTGTCCGTAAGGAACTTGCGGAGCAGAGGTGCAGGCTGCGACAAGCAGCATCAGGGGTATGATAACTCTCTTCATCGTCAGTTGTGATAATATGTATCAGTCACGGGGCTGTCGCCGTAATACTGGATTGCATTGATGCGGAGCAGGTATGTATCGGGCTTGGGATTGAGCCAGACCATCTTCACGGTGTGGCGACCCTGCTCCATACAGTACTTCCACGCGGGTTCCAGTTTGCGCGAAGTGCCCTTCATAGGCAGGAGCGACACCTGGTCGAGTTCGCCGTCGATCCAGACCTCGATCTGCGCGACGTAATCGTCATTTTCCTCTGCAAGGGCAAACACCTCGCTGCCGACGTGCTTCTTGCTCACGCGGGCCGCATAATCGGCGCTGATGCCCCTCAGGCAAACGAGATTACCCCAGATGACGAAACCGTTGCCGGTAAAATCAAACTCGTATGTATCGCTCATCCAATCGTCCTTCTGGTCACGGTAGATGGGATAGGTATTGACGAAATTCTGCTCCAGCGGAAGCACTTCGACCGGCTTGAGCGGAATCGTAACCTCCTCCTCGCCTACCTCGCCGCCGTTGAGTTCGATCAGTTTCAAAGCCTGGTTGAACGAATACTCGGAGCCCTTTGCCAGAGAGACGTCGGTACCCTCGAAATCGAGGTCCCAAATATCCATAACCGGCTTCTTCCAGAACTCCGGAAGAGCGTCGAGGCCGAGCACTACGCCCAGCACGCCGCCGACCGTAGCCGGATTGCAGTCCGAATCCTGGCCGCAACGGGTCGCAATCTCTATCGAACGGCCGAAATCGCCGCCGCCATAGAGCAGACCCATTGCCACATAAGCCGAATTGAGTTTGGCATCGATATCGAAACTCAGGAACACGCCTTTCGGGCAGCCTGTATCGGAACCCCATCTCTTGAGTATCTCGAACCAGGCCTGCTTCCAGTCGTTGGGATATTTCTTATGGAAAACCCTTACGTCATTGACGCACTGCCAGAACGTACTTTCCTCCGGAATGCCTTCCAGCGCCATATCCACGATGCGGGCGGGATCGCTCTCTACGAAGGCTGCGCTATACAGTCCGGAGACGAATGCGCCGCCGTAGAAGCCGTCGCCGCTGTTCATAATATGGCCGACGCGCGTAGCTATGTCAAGCGCCTGCGGAATCATACCGGGGGACATCAGGCCCACGAAGTCCGCCTCGATCTGGAAATCGAGGTCGTCCGCGTGCGGATTGTTCATCCAGTTGCCGGATTCAGGCGGCATAATACCCTGGCGGATATTGTAACGGCCTGCCTGATTGGCGTGGGCAAGATGGTAGGGAGCGTACGCAAAACGCATTCCCAGCTGTTCGGAAGTCGCATCCAGGCCGAGCTGTTCGAATGCCTCGGCAAACGTGAGGTCGTTGTAAACGTCGTCAAACAGGCCGGGCTTGCGGTCCCACCAGTATTTGACATAACCCTCACCCCAACTGATAGGCTGGCTGTCGGGAATCAGCGTGCCGGTGAACTTGAATTCCGTAGGTGCGCCGTACACGACTCCGATGGTCTGGCCTGCCCAGCCGCCGCGGATCTTGTCCATCAGTTGCTCACGCGTCAAAGTCACGCTCTGCGGCGCTTCGGGAGCGGTGCAGGCAGCGACGAGCAGCAGTGCCAGGGCGAATAATTTACTGTGCTTCATATACCTGAACTTCTGTCACGGATATAAATGAACTTACGTCCTTGGTGTATTTGTTCCAGTGGATGAGAATCGCATCGTCGCCGATAACGCGAATAGCGGTCGTGGTCACCTTGGGGAAGGTAAATACGAACTCGGCGTTATGCGGCTGGAAGAAGACTTCGTCGCAGAACGGCAGAGCCGGCGTTACGGTTGCCTCGACTGCCTGCCACTCGCCGTTCTCATCGAGGTACTCGACGTGCATATTGCTGTACCAGCCGCCGAATTCCTCGAGCGGACCGTAGTGGAACGAAACCATATCGGTGGTAATGGGCTTGTCCCAGCGATAGCCGAAATAGTCGCGCTTGGGAGCGTTGGACTTTTCGCCGAGCGAATAGAAGGCCGAACCGGGGCCGCCCACGACACCGTCACGGATCACATCGACCGTGTAAGCGCGGTAGGTCTCGGGAATGGTTATCCAGCAGGAATCCAGCGTAGCGCGGTCTGTCTCGCGGGTAAGCGCCAGAATCTCGGCTGCCTCGGGAGCCAGGTTGCGTCCGGTGATTTCCGGCATTTCGAAATTGCTGCCGGCCTCAACCGGAACTACGAAACGCGCCTTGGTATTGATTGTATAAATCTTCTCGCCGTTCTCTTCGCGCACGCTGCCGCCGCGCTCGAGAATGTTCTTCTCAGCCAGGACCACCGTACGCTCGATGATATCCTCGATGGAAGCATCGGGCATATCGTAACGGGTAACGTTGATATAACGGTCGTTGAACGGCTTGGTCCAATGCTCGAACGGCATTGCGCGGTCAAGAGGAACGCTCTCTACGCCGTTGATTACGCCCAGCAGACCGCAGATGGTAGCAGTCTGGTTGTCGCAGTCAAAGCCGAGTGCGCAGCCGATATTGAGCGTTTTCTCGATATCACCGTCGCCGTAGAGCAGCGCCAGGATGCCCATAGCGCCGTTCAGGTCGGCATTCCAGATACTGCGGGTGATATCCGGCTCATTTACGTAGAGTTCGTCTGCAATCACCTTGCGGGAAGCCTTCCAGTCGTCGGGATACTTCTGCCAGAGGTCGAGGCACTCGTCCATAATGGCGCGGAAACGGTCATTCTTAGGCAGGTATTCCTTTGCGTGGCGGACCAGCGTCGGGATATCGTTCTCGAAGAATGCCTCGCTGTACATAGCACCGTAAACCACGGTAGGCGAAGCAGCCCAGTCGTCGGAGGTGACGCGGGCCACCCAGTCGGAAACGCCGGCTGCATAGTCGGGCATTCCGGGTGCCGTGTAGGCCCATATCTCATTGATGAGCTGCGGGTCGATCTGGAACCAGTGCGGGTTGTATTCCTTCTTGCCGGTAAACGGCGGCGTGAAACCGTAATGCATCAGGCCGAGTGCGGCGCGGTTTGCGAGCCACACGCGGTCGCGGATGTGATACATCCAGCGTTCGCGGATCATCTCGTAGGTGGGATTGACGCCCTTGTCTTCCATCATCAGCAGATAGAGGTACTCGACGTCGGTATCGTCATCCGAGAATGCGCCGTCCACCGCCTCCATCTTGCGGATTGCCTTGTTGAAGACGAAGGGGCCTTCGCCAGGCTCGTCCACGAACTTGTTTTCGTATTCGAGGCCGTAAATGTTGCCCACAAGCTGACCTATCCACGCGCCGGCAATCTTGTCCTTGAGTTCGGTGCGGGTTATCTCCTTCTTGCCGGAATCGGTGCAGGAGAACGCCAGCAGCGTAAGGAGCACTATCGGGAGAATTCTTTTCATATTACTTCAGGTTAGGGTTGGCTGCAACGGCAGACTTGGGGTAAGGAAGCGTAAGTGCGGAAACTTCCTTGGCCGGCTTAGCCCACCAGGCTTCGAGATATTTGTCGAAACGAATCATATCCTGGCGCTGCCAGCCTTCGATAGCCAACTCGTGCGCGCGCTCCCAGTAGAGGGCGTCGAGCGTAAGTTGAGCCGCCGTGAAAGGCTGCAGGCCTGCGCGGGTACGGATGCGCTGGAAATCGGGGACCGTGACAGCCTCGGCCGTACGGTTCTGGCGGACCAGTGCCTCAACGTACATCAGGACTACGTCAGCATAGCGAATCAGGAAGAAATCGTTGTCCATACCGACCTGTCCTCCCGTGAGACGGCCATCGGTCTGGTAATCCCACTTGGAGATACGTGCGCCCTGCAGTGCGGTGCGGCGGGAATCCTTGCCGTAAACGCTCTCGGGCATATACGGATCGATGACATAAGGCACGCCGGGAGCATATTCCACGGGATTGCCGTCCTTGCCATAGATCTGGCCAAAGAGCCAGGTGTCCTTCTTGCGGGTATCACCTTCTTCGTAACTTGCCAGGAAGTCAGGTTCGCCGCAGAGACCGTCCCACGCAGATGCATTGATGCCGAGCGGCTCGCAAAGGTCTGCGGGCAGCGTTGACATATAGATGATGAATGCGTTGTGGTCGCTGGTGGTATAGACGGTGCTGTACGGAATAGCGAAAATCTGCTCGGGCGAGAACTCGTTATAGACCTTGAAATTGTCCTTGTAGGTATCTGCCAGGCGATAATTGCCGCGGGTAATGATGGCGTTGCAAACCTCCTCGGCCTCTTTCCACATAGGCTTGCCGATCCACTTGGCGGCATTGAGGTAGAGCTTGGCCAGGATGGCTTCGGCAGCGCCGCGGGTGATACGTCCGTAGTATTCGCCGGTCGGTTCGACCTGGAGGAACTCGATGTTGTCCTTGATCTCCGACTCGATGAAGTTGAACATAAATGCGCGGTCCTTCTTCTCAGGATAGCCCTTCTCCTTCTTGGAGATGGAGTACGGAACGCTGCCCCAGTTGTCGATACCGCAGAGGTAGTAGTATGCACGGAGGACCTTGACCTCGGCTACCACGCGCTTCTTTGCAGGGAAGTCCTTCTCGACGCTTTCGAACATATCGAGCACGTCGTTGCAGGCTGTAACGCCGTTGGTCCAGTATTCCCAAGCCATCTCGAGGAGACGGTTGCTGGAAGAAATGTTGTGTACGTGGACTTCATTGTAACGGCCATCGTCCCACCAGCCGCCGTTAGGATTGACCGGGACGCAAACTTCATTGGTATTCTGGATAACGAATGTCCAGAGGCTCTTTTCGGTGCCCCAGTGCTGCAGTGAAGAATAAGCACGGGCAGAGTATTTGACGAACTGCTCTTCGGTGGTGAAGAAGTTCTCTTTGGAAATCTTGGAG
Source organism: uncultured Bacteroidales bacterium (assembly GCA_947307265.1). Classification (GTDB taxonomy): domain Bacteria; phylum Bacteroidota; class Bacteroidia; order Bacteroidales; family UBA932; genus Cacconaster. Next base: position 16,279 of record CAMZIP010000010.1, read on the forward strand.
AAAATCTCCTCGTCCAGATTGGTGCAGGATGAGAGCGCAACTGCGCCGAGAATCATCGTGAATAATAACTTTTTCATACCGCAGAGTGATTAGAATGACATATTTACACCAAGGGAGAAAGTCATTGTACGGGGATAGTAACTCGTACTCTCGATACCCGGAGTAAGGCCGGAGAGGCTGACTTCGGGATCGACGCCCTTATATTTGGTAAGGCAGAGGAGGTTCTGGCCCGTCACGAAGACCTTTGCAGAGTGCAGATACCTGTTGTGGTACGGCAGGTCATAACTGACCGAAATGTTGTCCAGCTTGAGGTAGGTTGCATCCTCGATATATTTGTCCGAATAGCGGATTTCACCGGTATAGGTGGTATCGTCCAGCCAGGAAGAGAGAATGTTGCGCAGACCGATCTGCTGCAGGTTCTCGTAAGTTGCGCGGTAGGAGTTGAATACTTTGCCTCCGATTGCGCCGCGCAGCGTCAGGCCGAATGTCCACTGATTGTAGCGGACGGTATTGGTCATACCGAGCGTAGCGTCAGGATAAGCGCTGCCTATGCGGCTCCATTTAGCCACGGGCACCTTGCCGGCAAATTCATCCTTCAGCACGTCGCGGCCGGTAACGGGATCCGTATGGTCCCAAATGGGCGCATAGAACGAACCGAGGCTCTCGCCTTCGATAAGGCGCTGTACATAGGCTCCGACAGGGGTTGCGATCCAGCCTATCTCATAATCCGTGTTCTTGAACTCGTCATTGGTGAACGAAATGAGTTTGTTGCGGTTGTGCGCAGCCACCAGGTTGACGGTCCAGACAAGGTTACGTGTTTTGACCGGAGTAGCGTAGAGCGAAAGCTCGACACCCATATTGCTGATCGAACCGACGTTGGTGAAGAGCGTCTTGTAATCGTACGGAGGAACCGGAACGTTGTACTCGTACAGCAGGTCGGTGGTCAGACGGTAGTAGTAATCCAATGTACCGCCGATACGGCCGTTGAGGAACGAGAAGTCGACACCGACGTTGTACTCGGTCTTGCGCTCCCAGCGGAGGTCCGGATTGGCGTTGGATGCCGGAGCATAGGAATTGATCCATTCGCCGTTATAGTAGAAACTCGTACTTGTGGACATCAGCATCAGGGACTTATAGTTGGAGAAGTCCTGGTTGCCGGTGACGCCGATACCGGCGCGGAGTTTGAGTTCGCTGATCCAATCCACGTCCTTCATAAAGCCTTCCTGGCTGATACGCCAGCCGAGGCTCACTGCAGGGAACCAGCCCCACTTGTGATCCTTGCCGAAGCGGGTAGAACCGTCGCGGCGAAGCGAAACGGATGCCAGATAGCGCTCCTGATAGTTCCAGAGCACGCGGCCGAAGAATGCGATGTAGCGGTTGGACGAACGGTTGGTGGACATTTCGGCGAGACCCTGCTTGAGAGCGGAACCGATGCCCATATTGTTGGCCTTGTAGAAATCAGAATCGAAACCGTAGTTCTCCATACTGGAGGACCAGTTCATCTGCTTCTGCCAGGTATAGCCGAGGATGGCCTGGAACGAATGGTCACCGAACATACGGCTGTACTGGAGAGTGCTTTCCCACTGCAGGTTGTCGTATGAATTGGCCGATGCGTATGCTACGCCGCCCTTACCTACGCTGCCGGGATAGAACGATGTCTTGTACTCGTTGCTGTAGTACTTCTCATCGTTGTAACTCAGGAAGTTGTCCCATTTCAGACCGGGGACGGGCTTTATGTTGAGGGTAGCGCGGCCGCTTGCGGTGACCGTGCTGGTCTCGCTGGTCGCATAACGCTCGTTGATCATAGCCACAGGGTTCTGGTAATCGGACTCAGGAAGCGTGAAATAACCGCCGTACATAGTAGCCGTCTCGTCATAGATAGGCTCCGTAGGGTTGTGGATGAACGCCTGGCGGAATGCACCGTAGTTAGCGGGATTGGAGACGCGCTTCACATAACTCAGGTGGAAATCCAGATCCAGCCAGCCTTCCAGCGCGTGCTGCACGATATTGGTCTTGACCAGATACTTGGAAGCGTCGTTGCCCTTCTGGAGGCCCTGGTTCTGCTCGACGTTGATGACGCTGCGGTGAGAGAACTGCTCGGTACCGCCGGAAATGGCGAGGCTGTGCTTATGGCTGATCGGGGTGCGGGTGATTTCCTTGAACCAGTCGGTATTTTCACCGTAGAGAGAACCGGCCTTTGCGGGAGCATAATTCTTGATGGTGTATTCAAATTCCTCCGCAGTCATCGGCATTGCGCGCGACTGGACTGCCTGGACGGAAACCTGACCGTCATATTCGACGCTCGTGGTACCGCTGTGGGCACGGCGGGTGGTGATGATGATCACACCGTTGGTACCGCGGGTACCGTAGATAGCGGCTGCAGAACCGTCTTTCAGGACGTCCACGGACTCGATTTCCTGGAAGTTGATATTGCGGATATCGGCATCTGCCACACCGTCGATGATGATGAGCGGGCCCTGTCCTGCCTTAAGGGTATTGGTACCGCGAAGCAGGAACTGATAAGAAGCATTGGGGTCGCCACCGTCAGGATTGACGACGGTAAGACCTGCCACCTTGCCCTGCAGCATCGCGCCTGCGTTGTTGAAGGAGCCGAGGTCGAGATTTTCAGCCTTGAGGGTGGCAACGCTACCGGTTGTCTCCTTCTTGGTGGTAGTACCGTAACCGATGACGACGGTCTCCTCGAGCATCAGGGCCTGCGAAGGCTTCATCTGGATGTCCAGGGGGCTGATGTTGCCGGCTGCGGTGAAAGTATAATCCTCGTAACCGAGATACGACACGACGACGGTCGCACCGGTCTTGGTCTTGAGCGAGAAGTGGCCGTTCAGGTCGGTAATGGCATAATCACCGCCTGCAAGCAGCGTAGCGCTGGGCAGCGATTCGCCATTCTCGTCGCTGACGGTACCCGTAACGACTATAGTCTGAGCCATAGCAGTCCCGCAGAACAGGATGACGGCCAGAACAAGTAACAGTTTTTTCATAGGCGGAGATTATTATTGACCTGCCATAACTACGCACGCAAGACCTGCGATGAACAGGGCGAACATACAGGCAAGGAGCCAGTAAACGTTCTTGGAAGCGCCCTTGAACTCTTTCCAGATGAATACGCCCCAGATGGCTGCCACCATAGGTGCGCCCTGGCCGAGAGCGTAGGAAACTGCTGCACCGGCTGTACCGGCGCAGATATAGTTGAGGGATGTACCGAGAGCCCAGATGCAGCCGCCGAGAATACCCACGAGGTGAGTCTTGAAGTTGCCTGCAAAGTACTGCTTATAGGTGACAGGCTCGCCGACGAAGGGCTTCTTCATCACTATGGTGTTGATGACAAAGTTGCTCAGGAACATACCGCAGGCGAAAATAACCATTGCGGTGTACGGAGTCATCTTGCCTGCTGCGGGTGCTGCGAAGTTGTCGAGGTCCACGCCGTTGTAAACCAGTGCGGAGAAGAACGACATAATGATACCTGCCAGGACTGCCAGGATGATGCCCTTGCGGTTCTGCGACTTGTCTGCCTGATTCTTGGAGACTTTGCCCGAAGCGATGCCGTTGACGACTACTGCCAGCACGACCAGCACGACGCCGATCCAGAGCAGGAGGTCATTCTGGCCTTCTGCGGGATGCAGCAGCAGATTGTTGAGCACGCCCATAACCAGGGCAATACCTACGCCCAGAGGGAATGCGACTGCCATACCTGCCAGCGAAACGGAAGCCGAAAGCATAATGTTGGAGACATTGAAAACCACTGCCCCCAACGCTACCCAGCCTACGCTTGTCCAGCTGACCTGTGCGAGATCCTGGAGGAACGGACGGCCCTCAGAACCAAAACTGCCGGCGGTAAAGGCCAGCAGCAGCGAAAAGAGGACGATACCGATGACATAGTCCCAGTAGAAAAGTTCATAACGCCAGCTCTTGGCAGCGAGTTTCTGAGTATTGCCCCAGGAACCCCAGCAGAGCATTGTAACAAAGCAGAGAATTACTGCAAGTGTGTAACTGCCAACGATGTACATAGTAGTATGCTTTTATGTTTTAACTCTATAATCAAATAACTGTCTCGAACTCACGCAGGAAGCGCAGGTCGTTCTCGAAATAGTGCCTCAGATCCTTGACCTGCCACTTGAGCATCGCGATGCGCTCGATACCCATACCGAAGGCGAAGCCGCTGTAAACCTTGCTGTCGATACCGTTGGCCTCGAGCACGTTGGGATCGACCATACCGCAGCCGAGAATTTCCAGCCAGCCGGTATTCTTGCAGATGTTGCAGCCTTCGCCGTGGCATATATTGCAGCTCACGTCCACCTCCGCCGACGGCTCGGTGAACGGGAAGTAAGACGGACGCATACGGATCTTGGTGTCTGCGCCGAACATTTCCTGCGCGAAGAGCAGGATGGCCTGCTTAAGGTCTGCGAAAGAGACGTTCTTGTCGATGTAGAGGCCTTCTACCTGATGGAAAATGCAGTGAGCACGGGCGCTGATTGCCTCGTTACGGAAGACGCGGCCGGGGCAGACGACGCGGATCGGAAGGCTCTGGCTCTCCATCGTACGCACCTGTACCGAAGACGTATGCGTGCGCAGCAGGATGGGGTTTGCACCTCCCGGTGAAACGAAAAACGTGTCCTGCATATCGCGGGCGGGGTGCTCCGGCGGGAAATTGAGCGCGCCGAAAACGTGCCAGTCATCTTCGATTTCCGGACCCTCGGCCACTGAATAGCCGAACTTGCGGAAAATGGAAAGAATCTCCTCGCGCGTGACGGAGATGGGATGGCGGCTGCCAAGTTCCACCATATCGCCGGGCTTGGTGAGGTCGAATGACGCCTTGCCGCCCTCGACTATCTGGTTGAGAGATTCGCGCAGTTCGTCGATCTTTTTGGCTGCAGATACTTTCAGTTCGTTGAGTTTCTGGCCCAATGCGCGCTTCTCTTCAGGTGAAAGCTGGCGGAACTCGTCGAAAAGGCGGGTGATTTCGCCCTTGCGGCCGAGCCATTTGATACGCATATCCTCCAGATCCTGCTCACGCGCAGCCTTCATCTCGCGAAGCTGCGCCATCATCTCTTCTATTTTGTTCTGATCAATCATATTCGTTGTTTTCTATAAAAATCTTGTTTTATCCATTACCGAAAGGTCGGCCACTATCTCCTTGATAACCGAATCCTTGAGCGGGCAAATCATCAGCACGTCCTCCATATCCACGACCATATAATCCTCCAGGCCGCGGATGACCACCAGTTTGCCTTCGTTGGTCTCCTTGATGATGCTGCGGCGGACACCGCCCGAAATCACGTCACCGGCCTTTATGATATTGCCGTCTTCGTCCTTGTCGGAAGAATGCTCGTAGATGGAAGTCCAGGTTCCGATATCGGACCAGTCGAATACTGCGCGGAAAGCACGTGCCTTGGTGGTCTTCTCCATTACAGCATAATCGATCGAGATGGACGGGCAGTCGTGGTAGATGCGCGCGATACATTCCTTCTCGTTCGGTTTGCCCATAAATGAAGCATAATCCTTGAACAGATCGGTTATCTCGGGGATATGCGTCTCAAGTTCGGTCTTGATGGTGCGGGCATTCCAGATGAACATTCCCGAATTCCAGAAGAACTCGCCCGTCTCGAGGAACACCTTCGCAAGGGCTTCGTTGGGCTTTTCGGTAAATGTCTTGACCGGATAAACGGTCTGGCCTTCGAACTGCTCCGCTTTCCGGGTATTGACCTGGATATAGCCGTAATTCGTATCGGGACGTGTAGGAGCGATGCCAATGGTGCCCAGAATATCGTGCTTTTCGGCATAACGGAGGGCAGAGGTCACCGTGGCCGTGAACTCCTTTTCACCCTGGATCAGATGATCTGCAGGCGTTACTACGATTACTGCATCAGGATTCTGTGCGTAAATCTTGTAGGTTGCGTATGCAACGCAGGGTGCGGTATTGCGCTTGAGCGGCTCGAGAAGGATGTTTTCCTCCGGAATCTGGGGCAACTGGCTGCGCGTCAGTTCAGCATAGGTCGCCGAAGTGACAACGTAGATGTTGGATACCGGCACGATCTGGGCGAAACGGTTGAAAGTCATTCGGATGAATGTCTTTCCCATATCGAGGATGTCGATGAACTGATTCGGACGGGCCGCACGGCTGACAGGCCAGAACCGGGTGCCGGATCCGCCAGCC
>CAMZIP010000011.1 GCA_947307265.1 uncultured Bacteroidales bacterium
GTGCCGAAGGATTGGCAGATTGCCAATATGATCCGCAACATCGATCCTTACGGCGGCACGGTAACCGTTTTCCAGTCGGAAAATCCGGATGACGAATATGCAGCAATGGTCCGCGCCGCACTCGAAGATGCCGGCATCGGATACCGCACGATGAGTTACCAGATTGCAAAGGGCATCGAGATGAGCGAGAAGCTCCTGCCCTCATTTGCAAACGGCACACATCACCAGGTAATCATCGCCTGCGAGGAGGAAGCTTTTGCTTCGGACGTCATCCGCAACCTCAACCTCATCGCCCGCACCGTGGACGGATTCGAGGTATATGCAAGCGGCCGAATCCGCAACTTCGAGACCATCGAACGGGATGCGCTGCACAATCTCGACGTACATATCTTCTCGCCATATTACGTTGATTACCAGGATACTGATACGCATAACTTCATCCTGCGCTACAGGTCCCTTTACCACACCGAGCCGACTGCATTCTCATTCAGCGGCTACGACATTACTTCATTCTTCATTTCAGCCCTCTGCGACCTTCGCGGCACGTTCCTTTACTACATCGATTACTACACGATGCAGATGACGCAGGGCAGTTTCCGTTTCGTCAGGAAAAATGAAGGCAGCGGATACATCAACATCCGCACACGCGACGTGGAGTACCGTCCGGACGGTACGACAGTCGTCTATTAATCTGATTAAACAGGATTAGGCTTCGAGCAGCACCCTCGCATTGGCCAGGGCTGCCTCGGTGAGCGTTTCGCCGCTCAGCATCCGCGCTATCTCGCGGATTCGTTCTTCGCCATCGATGCGGCGGATGTGAGATGCCGCCTTGCCGTCGGGAGCAATCTCCTTATAGACGAGGAAGTGCGCATTGCCGCGGCTTGCGACCTGCGGCAGGTGAGTTATCACGAAAACCTGCGTATCGCGGCCCATCTCGACCGCACGCTGGCCCATCTTATGCGCCACGCTTCCGGAAACTCCTGCGTCGATTTCATCGAAAATGACCGTCGGCATCCCCTTCCTCCCTGTCAGCAGGGACTTGAGCGAAAGCATAACGCGCGACAGTTCACCGCCGGAAGCACATTTGGCAAGTTCCTGCATAGGCGTATTGGGCTGCGCCGAAAACAGGAAACGTACGGTATCTATACCGGTGCGGCCGGGTGCGGCTTCGGTAATTGCAGTTTCAAAACGGGCCGAAGGCAGTTCGAGTCCGTGAAGCGAATCGGCCACCATCGTATCCAGGCGCGGAGCAGCCTCGCGGCGGGCCTTGGAAAGTTTCTTGGCAATCTTGAGGTACTCCGCTTCCAGCGTTTCAACCTCCTTTGCGAGAGCGGCGCACGAGAATTCGCTGTCCTGCGTTGCCTCCAGGCGCGAAGCGAGCCGGTCGCGGCAGTCGATAAGTTCGGCCTCCGTCTGAACGTCCTCGCGGCGCATCAGTTCATAGAGCTGGGCAAGCCTGTCCTCCACCTGGCGGATGCGCTCCGGCGAGAAATCCAGTTTATCACCGAAATCCGAAACCTCTTCCTCTATGTCCTTAAGTTCGATGCGGGCGGATTCGAGACGCTCTTTCAGGGCCTCGAATTCAGGAACGTAACGGACAATCCGGGACATTGCGGCGCTGACTGCCTTGAGCGATGAAGAAATGGATGCTTCTTCATTGTCGAAGGCAGAAGAAATGGCTGCGACTGACTCTGAAATATCCTGGCCGCCGGCAAGACGCTTCTGCTCGGCTTCCAACTGTTCCAGTTCGCCGGCGTGAAGTCCGGCCTGCTGCAGACGGTCGAAACGGAACTGGAGGAATTCCTGCTCGCGGCTGTCGGCCTCGATGCGGGCGCGAAGTTCCTCGTGACGGCGGCGGGCATCCTGCCAGAGATCAAATGCCTCTGTGCAGGCGGCAAGATCCTCTTCGAGCCCTGCGAAATGATCCACCACCTCGCGGGCATAAGCAGGATCTGCCAGCAGCAACTGACCGTTCTGCGAATGAATGTCTATCAGGCGCGAAGAGAGGGCCTTCATCTCATCCAGGGTGCAAGGTTCGTCGTTGATGAATGCACGGCTGCGGCCCTGCGGCGTAATGACGCGGCGGAGAATGTACTCCTCCCCCTGATGTGTGAATTCGGCTTCGATGACGCAATTGCGTGAAGCGTCAGCAAGCACCTGAAGGTCTGCCCGGTGACCCAGCAACAGCGACAAAGCGCCGAGCAAGATGGACTTGCCGGCGCCGGTCTCTCCACTAATCACCACCAGATTGCCCGGAAATTCGATGTCGAGCGAATCGATGAGGATGTAGTTGCGTATGGTCAGCCTCCCGAGCATAGAGAAGGCGGATTATTCAGCCATGCGGTAGAAAATCTTGCCCTCTTCGAACTCCTTGGTAGCAGTAAGGGTCGGCTTGGGGAGCCGCTCGTAGTAACGGGAAATCTCTATCTGCTCACGGTTTTCGAAAGTCTCTTCGAGGGTGTCCGCATAGGTTGAAAACTCCTCCAGTTTCTGGCTGAGTTCGTGCTTGATATCAGCAGAAATCTGGTTTGCGCGCTTTGCGATGATCATTACGGTCTCGTAGATATTGCCTGTGGGAGCCGCGAAATCGCGGAGTTCGCGTGTGATGGTGTTGGTTACAACCTGATTCTTGTTCTCCATAAATCTTGATTCTCTATATTTTTATTTTTCTTCGTGCTTGTTGAGATATTCCTGCGCCTTGGCGTACAGGCCGTCGAGTTCCTTGCGGTAATGCGTCTCAGGATATTCGCTGATGATGTTGAAATAGTCGTCAACGAACGTCAGGTAACGCTCGCGCTGCTTGGAAGCGACGCTCATATTGGCATACTTGTATGCCGACATTGCCGTATAGTAAAGTATATCTTCGCGATAACGGTTTTCTGCATTTTCCTTGAGGACGTTCTTCAGGGCATAGTGCGCTGCGAGGTAGTCCTCCATATGATAGTAGAGGTGCGCACCCTTGTAGGCCTTGAGTTCGAGACGGTCGTTCAGCTCGTCGAGCATAACGTCCACCTCCGGGATAAGTTTGGAATCGGGATTCTCGACCTTGAATGCTTTCATCTCCCTGATGGCCAACTGCGTCGGGCGGGGATCCAACTCATAGCGGTAAGTGCTTTTGTAGAGGCAGTTGAGACGCAGGAACTTGGCTTCTTCGACAAACGGGCTGAGCGGGAAGGTATTGATAAACTGGTCGAAATTGCCTTCGGCGGAAACGAAATCGCTGTAACGGTAATTGCTCAGACCCCAGTAGAACTGGATCGTATCGTCCTGCGGCGTACCGCGTGAGATGGCGGAGAGGGATTCGAACATATCTGCAGCGCGGCCGTAACGCTTCGACTCGAAAAGTTCCATAGCCATCTTGTATTTGCCGTCGAAATCATTGCTCTCGAGCATAAGCGCATAAGGCGTCTTGCACGCGACCGCACATACCAGAAGGGCGACTGCTACCAATATCCTGTTCGAATTACGCATCTTCTAATTGTTTTCAAGTAAAAACTTCTCGGCATCCAGTGCCGCGCGGCACCCGCTCGCCGCAGCAGTAATAGCTTGACGGTAGAGAGGATCCTGCACGTCGCCGGCAGCGAAAACACCCTCCACGTTGGTGCGGGAAGTGCGGCCGTCGGTGATAATGTAGCCGTTTTCGTCGGTCTTCACCCACTCGCTGACCAGTTCCGAATTGGGATGATGGCCGATGGCGAGGAAGAAACCGTCGATCTTGATATCAAACACCGTTCCATCCTTGCGAAGCAGGCGGGCGCCGGTTACTCCGGCATCGTCGCCGAGCACTTCCCGGGTATTGCATTCCCAGAGCATCTCGATATTGGAAGCCGAAAGAACGCGCTCCTGCATAGCCTTGGAGGCACGGAGGACATTGCGTCGCACTATCATATAGACCTTGTTGCAAAGGCCCGAAAGGTAGAGAGCCTCTTCGCAGGCCGTATCGCCGCCTCCAACTACAGCCACGTCGCGGCCGCGGTAGAAGAAACCGTCGCAGGTGGCGCAGGCCGAAACGCCCATTCCGCGGAACTGCTGTTCCGAAGCGAGTCCGAGATACTTTGCCGTCGCGCCGGTGGCGAAAATGAGAGACTGCGCCTCGATGGTCTTCTCGCCGTCGATTACGACGGTGAAAGGACGCTTCGAAAGGTCGATGCTGTTCACCACTCCGCTGCGGATGTCAGCGCCAAAACGCTCCGCCTGAGCCTTGATGTCTGCCATCATCTGCACGCCGTCAACTCCCTCGGGATATCGGGGGAAGTTCTCTACCGTCGTGGTGGTGGTCAACTGTCCTCCGGGCTGGATACCTTCGTAGAGGACGGGCGACAGGGATGCGCGGGAGGCATAAATAGCCGCGGTGTAACCCGCAGGGCCGCCTCCGATTATCAAGCATTTAACGTTTTCTGCTGCCATTATACGCAATTTTTCAAACTGCTAAGTTACGATTTTTTTGCGAAAAACTTATCTTTCAGATAAAATTCGAACCGGTGCTCCCATACGAGCACGAATGCCAGCGCCATTCGGATGAGCAGCATTATCCACCAGACGCCGCCGAGAGCCGAGAACAGAATCAGGTCTTCGACGTTGCTGTGACAGACTGCAATATGCGAATCGAGCAGCAGCAGGTCGCGCTTGGTCACGCCTCCGCGGGCGACTTCATCGAGCATTGCGGCAGCCCCGTAGGAGAGTCCTACTACGTTGGCCACCAACCACATAAATGCGCACTGGCGCGGGATTCCGAAGAATATCATAAGCGGACTCAGGATGCCGGCGACAAATTTCATTATGCCGAATTCGCCGAGCAGGCGCTGCAGTATATTGAGGGCGTAGATGATAACCACCATCAGCAGTACCAGCTTGACCGTAGATATCGCCCATTCTTTAAGCAATTGAATGAACGGCAACTGGTTGGGCTCTGCGAGCGCATCCACCATCGCCTCCGAGCCGCCGGGAAGAATCCTGTTGAGCACCCAGGCCAGGAGGAATGCGCCGAGCGTACGGATTATGATCATTCTCGGCACCGATGCGCCGGTCTTGCGCAGCACCGCCAGTTCGACTATCATCGAATGCGAGCAGAGTATCATCGTGGACAGGATGGTGATGGCGCGCCAGTCGAGTCCGAGCGTCACCAGCACCGCCATTCCGGAATAGCAGTTGACGAAATAACCGGTAAGGTATGCAAGTGCCGCCGTGCCGGGCAGGCCGATATACTTGAATGCAGGGCTGATGAGCCGCGACACATACGGCAGCAGGTCGAAATAACGGAGCAGCATCATCGCGAATGAGACAGCTACGGTGAGTTTAATCAGCCAGATGCAGGTCTTGGTCGTTGTCGGCAGGACCGCCTTTACGCAATTGCGGACGCGTGGCCAGAAAGTATTGGTTTGGTTTTCCATTGTAATCGTGACGTAACTCTCTGCAAAGTTAGCAATTAGTACGGATCTACGTCGATAATAATATCGGCTTTGAAAGGATAACTCTCTGCAAGTGTGTCAATTCCTTCCTTGATGGCAGCCTTGGCCGCAGCGAGTTTGCCGGTGCGCGGAAGTTTGAGCCAGAACTGGCGGATCATCTTGCCGTCGATGCGGTCGGCCATCGGCTGAAGCGGGCCGTTGAAACTCACCCCTATCCGACCGAGCAGGCCGGTAATGTCGTTGCACATTCGCCAGAGGCGGCCTTCCCCGCTGTCTCGGACGGTAATCAGAATCATCCTGACGAACGGAGGGAAGCCGTAACGGCGGCGTTCTTCAAGGTCCTCCGCCTGCCGGATCTGACCTTCGCCTGCAAGCAGCCACCTGATGACCGGATGGTCGGGCTGATTGGTCTGAATGTACATCTGTCCCGGATGGTCACGGCGCCCTGCCCTGCCCCGGAACTGCGTCAGCAGTTGAAGCGCCCTTTCATCCGCGCGGAAATCCTGCACGGCAAAAAGGGAATCGGCCTGCACTACCGCGACGAGTCTCAGACGTTCGAAATCAAAGCCTTTGGTCAGCATCTGCGTTCCCACGAGAATGTCGGTCTGGCCGGAGGCGAACCTGCCGAGGACTTCCTTTTCGCGGACGGGACTCTCCGCGATGTCCGCATCGAATCTCTCCACCCTCCAGTCGGGGCAGTAAGCCTTGAGTTCTTCCTCGAGTTTTTCGGTGCCCGAACCAAGCGGTATTATCTTGCCGTGGCACTCCGGGCAATCTTCCGCAAATGGGATGCGGGTGCCGCAGAGGTGACACTGGAGCGAATTATTGTATTTGTGGTAACTGAGCGAAACCTGGCACGAAGGGCATTTCGGTACGTAGCCGCATTCGTTGCACTGCACAAACGGGGCGTATGCGCGGCGTGAACGGAAGATCATCACCTGTCCGCCGTCGTCGATCGTTTCGCGGACGGTGCGCAGCAATTTGCGCGAAAATGAACCGGTCGCATCGTGCAGGCGGCGCACTTCGCGCATATCTATGACCGTCACTGACGGTTCCGGACCTTCGTGGTATTTTTCAAGAAGATCGACTCTCTTAAATTTGCCGGCGGCTACGTTGTAAAGCGACTCGTAGGACGGTGTCGCACTGCCCAGAAGCACCTTGCAGCGACGAAAGGCGGCGAGCAGCAGAGCCGCATCGCGGGCGTGATAACGGGGCGCGGGATCTTCCTGCTTGTACGAGGCATCGTGCTCCTCGTCCACGATGATGAGGCCCAATTTTCGGAACGGCAGGAACAGCGCCGAGCGCGTCCCGAGGACGAGATACGGTCCGCCGGAAGACATCTGCTCGATGAGCGCCTTTTTCTGCGGAGCGGTCTGACGGGAATGGAAGACCAGCAGCCGGTCTCCGAATACGGCTTCGATTCGCTGCTGCAACTGCCGTGAAATGGCTATTTCAGGCACGAGGTATAGCACCGAACGGCCGGACTCGACCATTCGCGAGGCTTCGTGCAGATATATCTCGGTCTTGCCACTGCCGGTCACGCCGCACAGCAGTGCAGGACGGCCTGCGGCAAATGCGGCATCTATTTCGGAAAGTGCCTTGCTTTGGGCCGGGGAAAGTTCAGGAAGCGGCTCTGTCTTAGCCGGATGGGACTCTTTGCGCGGACGCGATTTTACATCCGCGAGTTTTACCAGTGCAGATGAATAGGCCGCCTTGAAAACCTCTCCTACGCTGCACAGGTAGTACCCGGCGACGCTGCGCCAGAATGCGATATCATCCTGCGAAACGGAAGGCAGAGGAACTGTGCGCGTGATCGGCCTGACCCGGTCAGGTTTCAGGCCGGAGGGTATATCCCTGATGCCGCTGATTATGCCTTTGTATGAATGACGGCCGAGGGGGACTTCCACCCAACGGCCTGCAAGCGATTCATTTGACTCGCTTTCGAGGGGCTCTCCCGCCTCATAAGTCAATTCCTGTCGCAGTTTGAGCGGCAGTATGACATCCACGTATCTTGTTCCTTTCTTCCCCATAATTCTGCGAAAGTAAACTTTTTTTTGCAGAATCAGAATAAAAAACTACCTTTGCACTCCCAATCCGGTGCCATAGCTCAGTTGGTAGAGCAACGGACTGAAAATCCGTGTGTCCCTGGTTCAATTCCCGGTGGCACCACAAGAAAAGCCTGCAGCAGCAGGCTTTTCTGTTTTTTGCTATCTTTGCGACCGATATGAACAGACAGTTGAAGAGTTCGTTGATTCTGATGCTGACGGCGATAATCTGGGGATTGGCGTTCGTCGCACAGAGCAAGGGCAGTGCTTACACGGGCTCCTGTACGTTCATTGGCGTGAGATTTCTCGTGGCCTCGGCGGTAATGCTGCCGGCAATCCTTATCTCCGACAGGGCGGCCAGAGGCAGAGGCGAGAGGGCCGACAGCGCGAAAAACAGCAAGGGGCTCTGGCGCGCAGGCATCATCTGCGGCGTGCTGCTGTTTTCGGCAAGTCTCGCCCAGCAGGAGGGCATCACACTCGGCACCGGCGCCGGCAAAGCCGGTTTCATCACTGCCATCTATATCGTAACGGTACCGATCATCAATCTTCTGCTGTTCCGCAAAAAGACTTCGGCGGCAATATGGCTCGGAGTTGTCCTGGCCCTCGGCGGCCTGTATCTGCTCTGTATGAACGGCGCTGAGACACTCCTTGTATCAGACTTGCTGGTGCTGGCCTGCGCCATCATCTTCTCGTTCCAGATACTTTCAGTGGACCGGTTCTCGCCCCGTTACGACGCAATGAAACTTGCCACGATACAGTTTCTCACCTGCGGCGTACTCGGAACCATATTGATGATACCGTTCGATATCATACCGGTCGGATTTGCGACCTGGTCGAGCAACCTGATTCAGCCTGAGGCGTGGATTTCGATCGCCTACGCGGCCGTTTTCTCGAGCGCAGTCGGCTATACGCTTCAGATTGTGGGCCAGAGAGGCCTCAACCCTGCCATAGCATCGCTTATAATGAGTATGGAATCTGCATTTGCCGTGCTTGCCGGCTGGCTGATTCTCGGGCAGAGAATGACGCCGCGCGAACTGGCGGGCTCGGCCCTGATTTTCGTGGCCATCATAATCGCCCAGATTCCTGCAAAAACCAAAGTTAAAGAACAATGAGCCGCGGATTTGTCAAAGACGGTGATATAGAAGAAGTTCCCTCTGTAGAACAGAGAGCGTTTCTTCCGGACGGCGTGCCCAATTATGTGACGCAGGAAGGCCTGGAGGCGCTGCAGCGCGAACGCGCGGAAATGGTGGCGCAGCGGGATGCCGCCGACGGCAACGAAAGCGACCGCCGCGTGCTCCGCAATTATCTTGCGGCCAAACTGAAACTGCTGGACGAGCGCATCGCTTCGGCTGTTCACGGTCCGGAGCCGGAAAATGAAGAAGTCATCGGATTTGGGGCTTATATCACGCTCAGCATAGACAGCGGCGAACCCTGTACCCTTCGCATCGTAGGCGCCGACGAAGCCGATGCAGTCCGAGGAATGATATCATTCTTTTCGCCTGTGGCAAAAGCGGTTGCAGGCCATCGCGCCGGAGATTTCATACCGCCGGATCCCGATAAGGGAAGACGCTCTATCCGCGTCCTGGCCGTCTCCTATACTCCAATCCAGCTTTCCTCAATGGAAACGCCAATGTCCTCCGCCTCCGGGAAGCCGGCCTCCGGAAGGTACGCGCCTTCGGCGCTATCCCTCCCACTTCGCTCCGCTCGTGGGCCCCTCCCTCTAACGAGCCGAGGGTGGCTACGCCTTCCGGAGGCCACTTCCACTCCGGCTGCGTCCATTGGCGAGAATGATCAAGGTGGATCAGATAATGCAGTATGTGAGGAAGACAACAGCGCACAGCAACTGGACGATGCTGAAGAGGTATTGCCGATAGTGAACGACTGCGGACTGACCGTCGGAAAAGCGACGCGGCGGGAATGCCATAAAGGCGGGAAACTGCTGCATCCGGTAGTCCACCTGCACGTCTTCAACAGTCGGGGAGAGCTCTACCTCCAGCAGAGGCCGATGTGGAAAGACATCCAGCCAGGAAAGTGGGACACCGCCTGCGGAGGGCATATCCGTTTCGGCGAGCCGGCATCGATGGCGCTGATTCGCGAAGCGGAAGAAGAACTCGGGCTGAAAGATTTCGAGCCGAAGGCCGTACGCAAATACATCTTCGAATCCCCGACAGAGCGCGAATACGTCTATGTCTATCGCACCGTCTGGGACGATGAAATCACGCCGGGCGAAGAACTTGCGGGAGGCCGATTCTGGACACGGGCCGAAATAGAAACGAAGTTGGACGGAGATACGTTCACGCCCAACTTCGTTCAGGAATACAGAAAACTTCTGGCCGAATAGACTATTTCTCGCCGAGAGCTTCCTTTACAGTCGTAAACATACTCTCTCCGCGAAGTTCGCGACCGCGCTTGTAAACAGTGCCGTCCGGAGCGAAAAGAATCAGCGTAGGAATACCCATAATGCCGTAGGCATCGGTGTGATCGCGGCCCAGGCCCATATAAATCTGGTGCCAGAGCATTCCCTTCTCCTCGATGCGCTTTGCAATCATTTCATCGTCGTTATCCCAGCTGCAGATACCGAGAACCATAAAGTTCTTGCCTTCGAAAGCATCGTAAACCTTGCGGATGTTGGGCATCTCGCGCATACACGGGCCGCACCAGGAAGCCCAGAAATCGCAGAGCACCCAGTTGCCCTGACCTACGTAGTCGGACAGATGTACCGGATTGCCGTCGGGGCCGACACCTTCAAAATCAATGAAAGGCATACCCTCTGCGGTAGCGATCTCGCCCTTCTTGGCATTGAGCGCACGGTTGATGTAGATATCCTGTGAAAGAGCCTTGCTCTCAGCCATCAGGCCTTCGATCTCCTCGATCTCAAGGCTGCGGATGATGGTCCTGATAGCCTCGACACCGACATAGGTCTCTTTGTTGGCGTGGAATACCTCAAGGCAATAAGGCTTGACCTCGTCGCCGGTCTTGGTATCGACAGCCTCCATAAACTCCTGGTACAGCTTGTTGATGACACCGCCCTGAGCGCCCTCGGCATCGGTGTAATTCTTTTTGATGGTCATAACAAGTTTCGCCTTCTCGGGGATGAACGAAGCCTGCCAACTCTTGTCGCGGTTCTTCTTGCCGGGCCAGCGAACTTCCGCCACATAGAGTTTGGCCGGATCGGCAGCGCCCTTGAACTTGAAGGTACCGTTGACGATGGCTACGGAATCAATCGTAGTAGCCTTGTCGTTGTAGTTGTAGAGATAAACCATAGAGCCTTCGGGAACGGATTCAAGGTCGGAGATGGGACCGGTAACGGTAAAGTGGCTGTTGCAGGACACCGACACGAACGCCAGTGCGAGTGCTAAAAGTAATTTTTTCATTTTATCGGGTATAAAATCAATAAGCGGTCTTGGCGGGATTCAACTCCCAGGCGCGGAATGCCTTGAGTGCGTCCTCGTGAAGTTCTTCCATATGAATGGCATTCACGCTGCGCTCAGCCACGGGCTTGGCAAGTTCCTGATAGATGAAATCGTCGTCGAAGTCGATGTCGGCGGCGTCTTTCTTGGTGTTGCAGTAGTAAATCTTGCGGATGCCGGACCAGTAAATGGCGCTCAGGCACATCGGGCAGGGTTCACAGGAAGTATAAATCTCGCAGTCTGCAAGGGAGAACGTACCGAGTGCGCGGCAGGCTGCGCGGATGGCGGAAACCTCGGCGTGCGCGGTAGGGTCATTAAGGGCGGTGACGCGGTTCACCCCGATACCTACAACTTTATCATTCAGGACTATGACGGCACCAAACGGACCGCCTCCATTGGCCACGTTTTCGATCGACAGATCGATGGCCTTCTGCATAAAACCTTTCTGAATATCAGTAAAATCCATAAGTTCAGGTTTAGTAACGAGCAAATATAATAATTTTTCCGATTGCTTGCCTTTTTTACTAACTTTGCAAAGCAAATACCGACAGAACGATGCAACAAACGCAACAGATTCCGCAGAATCTCAGGAAAATGGGAAGCCAGATATGGTTATTCGCCGGCATACCGGTATGGTTCATCCTGTTCGTCCTGCTTTATGAGCCTTCAGGCGTCACGCCGTGGCTGGATATGCCCCCGCGCGGCCTGCTTCATTTCAACCTTTCCATCGTCGCCTCCATTCTGCTGGTCACGCTGGCCGGCACGCGAACGGCTTTTCATTTCTTGCAGAAAGGCCCGTTCAACGCCACCTGGACCAACTACATACTCTGGTGCATCGGAGAGTTCTTCCTCTGCGCGGTAATGTCATCCATCTATCTGACGCTGAGGAGCGACGGCTCATACCTGCCGGAGCTGATCAAGTGCATCCGCTTTCTGTTCTCGGTTCTGATCTACCCTTACATCATCATTTCCCTGATGCTGGCAATGAAGCGGGATGACCTGCAGGCGCAGCAGGGGGACGAAGGCCGCCTGATCAAATTCTACGACAGCAGCCATAAACTCAAACTGTCAATTGTCTCCGACGCTGTGCTGTACATCGCAGCCGAGGAGAATTACGTGCGTATCTACTATCTCGAGAACGAGAATGTCCGCAACTACCTGCTCCGGGCTTCGATGAAGTCCCTCGAGAGCGTGGTGCAGAGCAAGGGACTCAAGCGCTGCCAGCGTTCATACTTCATCAATCCGGCGCACATCAAGGCCCTGCGCAAGGAGCCTTCGGGAGTTATCCTGGCAGAACTCGACGTTAACGGAGTATCTGCAATACCCGTCTCCCATACGTACTTCGAGGAGATCTCAGCGGCGCTGTAGATCCCCTCGAATATCAATCCTTGAAATACTTTTCTATTTGGCTGAAGGCTTTGCGGCCGGACGAATCTTGCGGAATTTGAGGCCGATGACGCCCCAGAATGCTTCGCCGAATATACCGCTGCTCATCTTGGAAACGCCTTCCTTGCGGTCCACGAAGATGATGGGAACCTCAACGATACGGAATCCCAGTTTGTACGCGGTGTACTTCATCTCTATCTGGAATCCGTAGCCGTGCATCTTGACGCGGGAGAAATCTATGGCCTCGAGCACCTTGCGCGAATAGCACTTGAATCCGGCAGTAGTATCGAAAACCTTCATTCCAAGCACCATCCGGACGTAAGCCGAAGCATAATAGGACATTATGACGCGGCCGATAGGCCAGTTGATGACGCTGATGCCGTTGCAGTAACGGGAACCGATAGCCAAGTCCGCACCTTCCTTGCAGGCTGCATAGAGGCGGGGCAGATCATCCGGCGAATGCGAGAAATCGGCATCCATCTCGAATACGTAATCATATCCATTCTCCAGAGCCCAGCGGAAGCCGGTGATATATGCCGTACCGAGGCCCAGTTTGCCCGAACGTTCGACAAGGAACAGGCGGCCGGAAAACTCTTCGCTCAGCCCCTTGACGATGTCCGCCGTACCGTCCGGAGAGCCGTCATCTATGATCAGCACATTGAAATCACCCTCCAGCGCAAAGACGGCACGGAGAATTTTTTCGACATTCTCTTTCTCGTTGTAAGTGGGGATGATAACAATTTTACGGTCCATAGCGATACTTATCTTACTTCGGCAAAGATAATAATTTAATTATCAAGAACAAAAATCGCGTCCGCACCGGCGCAGATAGCCCCGTAGCCGCCCTCGACATTGCTGTAGATGGTCGAGCCTTCGGCGAACAGCTCGAAATCGCTATTGGAAGAATTGATCGAACGCAGGTAATAATAAGTTCCCGGCGTCACGGCGCGAAGCAGAACGACCAGCGACTCGCCATACGGAATGTCGTCAGAAGCACGGCGGAGCGCTTTTCGGACTTCATACTCGAGCGTAGGCTCATAGTAATACTCCATCTTTGTAAAATTGAAGGTCAGGCTGTAGCTGCCCCCGAAAAACAGCTGGTCGGAGAAGAAGTCGGGGACTTCGCGGTCGCTGTCGCTTTGATCTATGTTTTCGATATTGTCGATAATACCTTCGATGTCCTGGGAGGTGGAAATGAATACCGGATCGGATGAATGAACCGGAAAGATACCTGAAATTGCCTCTTCTCCGGTCGAAGGGTCCTTGTAAATCGAGAGCACGTTGAGACGGTAATACTTGCTGTACAGGCCGGGATCCTTGAGATCGAGAGTGACGGTATGCTTAAAGGCAGGAATATCGTATGCAAGCGTATCCACGGTATGCGCACTGACTTTGGCCTCAGGGTGACGGGGCACGCTGACAGTGGCCTTGACCGGATCATAACCCGGAGCAATTGCCGTAACCTCAATCTGATCGCCGGGAGAAGGGATGCAGTTGCAGACAAATTTCAAAGAATAGACTCCGAAGAAAAACGGCTCCACCGTAGTGTCGGGTTCGTATGTCATAACGACGGGCTTCCCGCCGTTGAAACTGACCTCCACCTTGCACTCTTTCGTATTGATATGACGAATGTATTTGTCAAAACCGTTGTAGGCGTCGAGGAAGAATACCGAATGTGAAAGATTGGCCGTGAAGGGCTCCCCTGCCTTTGCCTCAGCAAAAAGGACAAGTTTCTCTTCGACCTGTTCACCCTTGAATTCGATGACCTTGCTGCACGAAAGAGCAAGCATCGCGGAAGCGGCCGTTACAGCCAGGAAAAATATCTTTTTCATAACCGGTTTCAGAATTTAAAGGAGTAAGACAGGGAAGGCATTATCGGGAAAATGGACAACTGCTTGAGCACGGGCTTCGACGTGTAATCGACCATAACCGAGCCGTCGGGAGCAGTCGTCTGTACGATTTGGGTATCCGTATCCCGATAAACCAGGAACGGATTCTGCGCATTGTATGCGTTATAGACATTAAGGCTGAGGGTGCTCCTGAGGTTGCGGCCGAAATGCCAGGAACCGCCGATGTCGAGGCGGTTGTATGCCGGCATTCGGTAGTTGTTGCGGCCTTCCAGATACGAAGTGGAAGCGGAAAAGCCAAGATCGCTCAGGAGGTTGCCGTTATCGTTTAGGCCATCTACCGGCGCGGCAATCTGGGATGTCGCGAGCGAGCCGCATACTCCGCTGCCGAATACGAACGTACCGGAAATATCGAAGCGTTCGTTGAATTTGTGAGTCACCACGATGCTCAGGTCGTGACGGCGGTCATATTTGGCCGGGAACGGCCTGCCGTAATTGATCATATTGCCTTCGCGGTCGAAGATGCGCATCGAACGCGAGAGGGTGTACCCTATCCAGCCCGTAGTGCGGCCGACGCTCTTCTGCGCGAGGAATTCGATGCCGTACGCCCAGCCGCGGCCGACTGCGACTTTCTGCTCCCAGCCGGTGCTCGTACCGAGGAACGAAGCCCCGTCTCGATACTCGATAAGGTTGTTCATCGTCTTATAGTAACCCTCTACCGAGAAATCCACCACGCCGAGGCTGTAGAACACTCCGAAAGCGGCCTGGCGCGAACGCATCGGCTCGATGTTGGAGGTCACCGGCACCCAGAGGTCGGTGGGCAGCGAAAGGTTGCTGTTGCTGAGCAGGTGAATGTACTGGCTCATTTCGGTATAAGAAGCCTTGATCGAAAGGTCGTCCGTCAGCAGGGCGCGCATACTCACGCGCGGCTCAAGCGAATGATACGTTTTGCCGCTGACCGAATAGAGCGAGTAGCGCAGGCCGAGATTGAGTTTCAGCCAGCGGGTTACATTGAAATTGTCCTCCGCATAGAGAGCCGCCTCCCAGGTCTTGATAGGCTTGTCGCCGAATGTGGTATCAATCTTCGAGGCCGGATCGTCATCATCCGTGAAACGGACGTACATCGAGGTGACCGAAGGATTGAAATTGTGGTGAGTGGCATTGAGACCGAAGCGGATATCGTGGTCCGGAGAAGGCGCGTATTCGAAGTCGGTACCGACTGAAATGTCCGCGATATCCGAATTGTAGGCCAGACTTACCTGTGAAGTATCAGCCTGCATCAGAATCTTGCCGCTGCTTTCGTAACGGCTGTTCTCAAGCATTTTGATATTCAGCTTGTGGCGGTATCGGGTGTAATTGACCGTGGTGTTGAGGAACAGCTTGGGCGAGAAAACGTGATTCCAGCGCAGCGCACCCATCGTATTGCCCCACTGCCAGCCGAGATTGAGATTGCTCTCGTCGATTGAAGTAACCGTCCGCATACGTCCCTCGCTGTACATTTCGGTCTGATATTGGTTTTCGTAGCCGATTCCGGCATAAACCGCATCGTCGCCGGTATAGAAACTTGCGAACAGTTTGTCGCGGTCGGAGAATTTATGCGTCAGTTTGAGGTTGAGATCGTAGAAATAGTAACCTGCCGACAGTTTGTCCGCCTCGAGATCCTTGCGGGCAATCAAAAGTATCGGAGCGACCAGCACGTCATAATAAGTACGGCGGGCGGAAACGTTGAAGGTCGTGCGGCCCTTGACTATCGGGCCTTCGAGGTTGAATTTGGCGGCAATCAGGCCTACCGAGAAACCGCCGTGATATTCCTGGTCGTTGCCGTCCTTCATTCGCACGTCCACCACGCTGGACAGGCGGCTGCCGAATCGCGCCGGGAAACTGCCCTTGTAGAGAGTGACGTTCTTGACCGCCTCTGCATCGAAAACGGAGAAGAAGCCCATCATATGGTTGACGTTGTAAAGGGGCACGCCGTCCAGCAGGAGAAGGTTCTCATCCGGGCCGCCGCCGCGGACATACATTCCGGCGGAGCCCTCCGTACCGGACTGGACGCCGGGCAGGAGTTGCAGAGTCTTGAGGATATCCACCTCGCCGCCGATGGCCGGAACGTTCTTGATGACGTTGACAGGAACCTCGATGGCACTCATCTGCGTACCGCGGACGCCCGTTTCGGAACGCGAAGCCGTTACGACGGCGCCCGTAAGGAACTCTGCATCCGGACGGAATGCGACATTGACTACCGTATCGCGAAGGAGATGTACCTGACGGCGCTCGGTGTTATAGCCGATGTGCGAGAATTCCAGCGAATGCGTCCCCGCGGGAAGCGTGAGTGTGTAGAATCCGAAATTGTTGGTGACAGTTCCCTGGCCTGAAGTAACATCGAGCACGGCTGCGCCGATCAGCGGCTCGCCGGATGATGCGTCCGTCATATGTCCGCTGACGGTACGCTTCTGGGCAAATCCGTTCAGCGACAGAAGGAGCAAAAATGTGATTATTGCGAATCTTTTCATAATCAGTAATTAAAGTCCGCGGAGCGTCATACCGATACGTCCCCTCTCCACATCGACGCTGATCACCTTGGCATAAAGTTGCTGGTTGATCTTGAGTACGTCGGCGGGCGAATTGACGCGGCGTTCCGCTACCTGTGATACGTGAATCAACGCGCTATGGTGGATACCTATATCGACAAACGCGCCGAAATCAGTTATATTGGTCACGATGCAGGGGAGAATCATCCCCGGCTTGACATCTTCTATATTATGTATTTCCTGCGAGAATTCGAACTCCTTGGCCATCTGGCGCGGGTCGCGTCCGGGCTTGTCGAGTTCTTCGAGAATATCACGCAGCGTGGGCAGTCCGACTTCGGCGCTCACATACTTCTGCGGGTCGATGGCATTGCGGCGCTGCGGATCTGAAATCAGAGTCGCCACATCCACGCCCATATCGGCCGCCATCTGCGCCACGAGCGCATAGCGTTCGGGGTGGACTGCCGAATTGTCGAGCGGATCCGCCGCTCCGGGAATGCGCAGGAAGCCGGCGCACTGTTCGTAAGCCTTGTCGCCCAGGCGCTTGACTTTGAGCAGTTCACTCCGCGCCGCGAACGGGCCGTTTTCGGTCCGGTAATCGACTATGTTGCGGGCGAGAGCCGGTCCGATGCCGGAAACATACGAGAGCAGGTGCATACTGGCCGTATTGAGATTGACTCCGACGCGGTTTACGCAGCCTTCGACCGTCTCGTCCAGTGTCTCCTTGAGCAGTCCCTGGTCAACGTCGTGCTGGTACTGCCCCACTCCTATCGACTTTGGATCTATTTTGACAAGTTCCGCCAGCGGGTCCATCAGGCGACGGCCGATGGAAACTGCTCCTCGAACCGTGACATCGTAGTCCGGGAACTCTTCGCGGGCGATTTCAGATGCCGAATATACCGAGGCTCCGTTTTCATTGACCGAAAAAACGCGGATGCCGGATGGCAGAGCCATCTTCTGTATGAAACTCTCCGTCTCGCGGCCTGCGGTACCGTTGCCGATGGCTATCACCTCTATTTTATAGGCCTCGATCATATGGGAAAGTTTGCGCATCGCGGCAGTTTTCTCATTGACGGGCGGGTGCGGATATATCGTATCGTTGTGAAGGAGATTGCCCTGGGCGTCGAGGCAGACCACCTTGCAACCCGTGCGGAATCCAGGGTCGATGGCCAGCGTGCGTTTCTGTCCTACCGGAGCTGCCAGCAGCAACTGGCGCAGATTTTCTCCGAAAACACGGATCGCAGCTACGTCAGCAGCCTCTTTCGCCACTGAAAGCGTCTCATTCTCTATGGAAGGATGCAGCAGGCGGCGGTATGAATCCGCAACTGCCTCGTCTATCTGGTGCCGGACTTCCGATGTCATCGGGCGGCGCGGCTCGAAAACCCGTCTGTCTATTCGCTCGATGGCGTGTTCCTCGCGCACCTCAACCTTAACCGTCAGGAAGCCTTCACCGGCGGCACGCAGAATGGCCAGCAGACGGTGCGACGGAATCTGGGCGACGCGCTGCGAAAATGAGAAATAGGTGCGGTATTTGGCGGCGCCTTCGTCATCTTCCTTGCCGCGTGCCACGTGGGCGGTGACATTTCCCCAGCGGGAATACAGGTCCTTGAGGGCGGCACGGACCGGCTGCATATCCGCCACCTGCTCCGCGATGATGTCCCTTGCCCCTGCGAGTGCCGCATCCGCATCCGGAACGTCCTTCGTCAGATATTTAGCGGCCTCGCGCTTCGGATCCTGAACCTTGCCGGCATAAATCGCGACTGCCAGAGGCTCCAGACCGCGCTCGCGGGCCACCGAAGCACGCGTACGGCGTTTGGGACGGTACGGCAGATACAGGTCCTCCAGCGTGTGGGGATCGATTTCAACCTCGATCCTGCGACGCAGTTCGTCAGTCAGTTTGCCCTGCTCTTCAATGCTGTTGATGATGGCCTCCTTGCGCTTCGCAAGTTCGGTGAAGCGGAGGAAATGATGCCTGACTTCGGCCACCTGAATCTCGTCCAGGGAGCCGGTGCGCTCTTTACGGTAACGGCTGATAAACGGCACCGTAGCGCCCTCTTCGAGCAGCGCGATACAGTTTTCGACCTGCCAGCGGGCGATGCCCATCTGCGAGGCTATATGCGAGGTGTAAAGGTCAATCATGGGAAACCTGCTGGAGTTGTTCGCGGTATGAGGAGAATATCTTGGATTTGGATACGAATCCGATGTAACTGTCATATTCATCGACTACCGGAAGATTCCAGGCTCCCGTAACGTCAAATTTGTGCATCACGCTCTCCATCGCAAGTCACGGAAGCAGGCACGCGCTTGAGCAGGTCCGCAACCTTCACGCTGCGATACTTTTCCGTCTCGAACATAAGTTCGCGGATATCATCGAGGTAGATAATGCCGAGAATGTGGTTTTCTCCGTCCACTACGGGGAATATGTTGCGCTTGGAATGAGCCACGTGGCGGGCCACGTCGCCCAGGTTGCCGTCTATCCTTATAGTCGAGAAGTCCGTCTCCACCACGTCCTTGACATTCATCAGCGTCAGAACGGCCCGGTCGCTGTCGTGGGTGAGCAGCGCGCCCTGACGGGCGATTCTCTTCGAATATATGGAGTACGGCTCGAAATGGCGCATTGTCGCAAATGAAATGGCCGAAGTCGCAATCAGCGGCAGCAGCAACTCATATCCGCCGGTTATCTCGGCTATAAGGAAGATTGCCGTCAGCGGAGCCTGCATAACACCTGCCATCATTCCGGCCATTCCGACGAGGACGAAATTAGCCTCGGGGACAACGTGTATGCCGGTCATATTGATCATTCGGGCTATCACGAAGCCTGCGACGCCGCCGGCGAAAAGCGTCGGACCGAACGTGCCGCCCACACCGCCGCCGGAGTTGGTCAGCGCCGTAGCAAAGACCTTAAGCAGCAATATGGCCGCGAAGAATGCGAGAATGCCCCACGAGCCTGCGATCCGTCCGCCGCTGCCGAAAATACCGCCGGCCACATCAACCGCGCTGTTGTTGAGCATCAGACCGAGGGAGTCATAACCTTCGCCGTAGAGCGGCGGGAACAGGAAAATCAGCAGACCGAGCAGCGATGCGCCGATAATCCAGCGCACGAACGGCTTGGACACGGACTTCATCCTGTCCTCCGTCCAGAGCGTCATCCTCAGGAAGTAAAGCGACATAAAGCCGCAGAATACGCCCAGTATGATGTAGTATGGCATATTGCCCATCGAGAAGGTCTCGAGCGTCGCGGAGAACGTGAGCGTGTCGTCCATAAACAGGTACGAGACCACGGTCGCCGTCAGGGATGAGACCAGCAGGGGCAAGATGGATGTCATCGAGATATTGAAGAGCAGTATCTCCAGCGTGAAGAGCACTCCGGCAAGCGGAGCCTTGAATATGCCGGCCACTGCACCTGCCGCACCGCAGCCGAGCAGGATGGTGATATCCTTGTAGGGCAGACCGCTCCAGCGGGCAATGTTGGAGCCGATGGCCGCACCCGAATAGACTATCGGCGCCTCGGCACCGACGCTGCCGCCGAATCCGATGGTGACCGAACTGGCTGCAATCGAAGACCAGGTATTATGCGGCTTGATGCGGGATTTTTCTTTTGAGACGGCCCAGAGGACCTTGGTGACTCCGTGCCCTATATCGTCCTTTATTATGTAGCGGACGAAGAGCAGCGAGATGAGCATACCGACACCCGGAAGAAGCAGGTAGAGCCAGCCCCAGGCAGTGGTAAGATTGCTGGTGAGTCCTTCGCGTATCAGTTCGATGAGTTTCTTGAGCAGCACGGCCATACAGCCGCAGCACAAGCCCGTAACGAAGGAGAGCAGCATCAGCGTGGTGCGCTCCGAAAGATTTTTAAACCAGGATTTGACGTTGATCATAGTCGCGGTCAGTCATCTTCGCCCTCGTCGGGCTCGACGGCTGCCGCAGATGCGAAGTCCTCGTCGGAACCGGGGATCTCTCCGCTTTCACCGTCATCTCCTTCATCATCCTCGTCCGAATTCTTGAAGAATCCTTCTTCCACGTCCTTGTCGTTGTCCACGTGGACCTTGATCTTCACCAGATAGATGGCGCCGGGCACCTCGAGGGGGACTGCATAGATGGATTCGCCGTTAGGCTTGTCTATCTTGATGATATCACCCAGATAATCAGCATATCCGTGAGGATACTTTTCCTTGAAAGCGTCTAAAAGTTCCGAAGTCAGATTCTCATAACTGATGACGGAGCGCTTGATAGGAGTGTTTTCAGCTGCCATAATCGTATTCTCTTTGCCCTGCAAATATACTTTCTTTTTTAATTGTGCATAAAAAATTATGCAATAATCGGCATATTTTGGTTTTTCCGTATATCTTTGTAGTAATAAGTAAAACCAATAAAACATTTATAACTATGTCAGTTACCCCTAAAGCACAGCAATTTATCGATCTCGAAGACCGATACGGTGCTCATAACTATCATCCGCTGCCGGTAGTCCTCTCCAAGGGTGAAGGTCCGTTCGTTTGGGACGTGGACGGCAAGCGCTATTTCGACTTCCTTTCGGCATATTCGGCCGTCAACCAGGGACACTGCCATCCGAAGATCGTGAAGGCTCTGTGCGACCAGGCAAGCAAACTCTGCCTTACCTCGCGCGCGTTCTATAATGACTGCCTCGGTCCTTACGAGAAGTTCGCTACCGAGTTTTTCGGTTATGACAAGCTGCTGCCGATGAATTCCGGCGCAGAGGCTGTCGAGACCGCCCTGAAACTTGCCCGCCGCTGGGGTTACAAGGTGAAGGGCATTCCTGAGAACGAGGCTCTCATCGTCGTCTGCGACGGCAATTTCCACGGCCGCACGATTACTATCGTGACGATGTCTTCCGATCCTGACAGTTACGGTCAGTACGGCCCGTTCACTCCCGGTTTCGTAAGGATTCCTTACAATGATACCGATGCCCTGGCAAAGGTTCTCGACGAGTGCGGTGACCGCGTCGCTGCTATGCTCGTGGAGCCGATTCAGGGCGAGGCAGGCGTATATGTGCCTTCCGACGGTTACATCCGCAAGTGCTACGACCTGTGCCACGCGCACAACGTGCTGTTCATTGCCGACGAGGTCCAGA
>CAMZIP010000012.1 GCA_947307265.1 uncultured Bacteroidales bacterium
AAAGATTCCAGTCCTGAATATTTTCGAGCCATTTGCCGAAACGGCCGGTACCGGTAGATTCCGGCTTCCAGCGAATGGTATCATTGAGTGCCATCATCTTTTCGCGGACTGCCGTAGTGCGGATGAACCACGAATCAAGCGGATAGTAGAGCACCGGCTTGTCGGTACGCCAGCAGTGCGGATAGTTGTGGACGTGCTTCTCGATGCGGAATACAAGACCCTTCTGCTTGAGATCCATACACAGGTCGATATCGAGCGTGTCTGCATCCGGAGCAAGCGTGGGATCGTAAGCGTTCTTGACGAAACGGCCAGCAAACTGGGACTAAGTCTCGACATCGACGTACTTCTCGACGAATTCGGGATCCATATCCTCGATGCGATAGAGCTTGCCCGTGCGGTCCACCATAGCCTGGTTGTTGCCGGCGCGGTCACGGACCATCATCGGCGGGATGCCGTAGGCCTTCGCGACCTTGTCATCGTCCGCACCGAACGTCGGAGCGATATGCACGATACCCGTACCGTCTTCGACCGTCACATAATCGCCTGTAATCACGCGGAATGCGTCACCGGGGCAGCCCATCCAGGGGATAAGCTGGCGATAACGGATTCCGGCAAGTTCCGAACCGCGGATCGAGCCTTCGCAGACGGTGTAAGGGTTCTTATCATTGTAATGCGCAGAAACCAGCAGCTTTGCCACCACGTAACGGGCAGGCACCTTGGTATAGGGATTGACGCTGTCAACGCATACATACTCGATATTGGGACCTACGCAGAGCGCGGTATTGGAAGGAAGAGTCCAGGGAGTCGTGGTCCACGCGATGAAATACACCGGAAGGTCGGTATCCTTGAAGAGGAACTCCGACTTGGCGTCGCGGATGATCTCGAACTGAGCCACGCAGGTGGTATCCTTCACGTCGCGGTAGCAGCCGGGCTGATTGAGTTCGTGGGAACTCAGACCGGTGCCTGCGGCAGGCGAATAAGGCTGGATGGAGTAACCCTTGTACAGCAGGCCCTTGTCGTAAATATCGCGGAGCAGATACCACAGAGTCTCGATGTAACGGTTGTCGTAGGTGATGTAGGGATTGTCGGTATCAACCCAGTATCCGATACGGTCGGTCAGGGAGACCCATTCCTTGGTGTATTTCATCACCTCCTCGCGGCAGGTGCGGTTGTATTCTTCGACGGAAATCTTGACGCCGATGTCTTCCTTGGTAATGCCAAGTTTCTTCTCGACTCCAAGTTCGACGGGAAGGCCGTGGGTATCCCAGCCGGCGCGACGCTCTACCTTGAAACCTGCCTGCGTCTTATAACGGCAGACAGCGTCCTTGATGGAACGTGCCATAACGTGATGGATGCCGGGCATACCGTTTGCGGACGGCGGACCTTCGAAAAAGACAAACTTCGGGGCACCTTCGCGCAGGCGCAAAGACTCACGGAAAGTATTTTCTTTCTGCCACTTATCTAAAACCTTGCGATTGACTTCGACTAAATCGAGATTCTTATACTCGGGAAACTTCATAAAAATGTCATTTATCTCGCAAATATACTAAATTTATCAGTAACTTTGAATATCAATTCCACAGGCCAAAAGAGATATGGGAACACTTGACGTTATTATAGTGCTGGCACTGCTGCCGTCGCTCTATTTTGGACTTAAAAACGGACTGGTCAAGCAGATTGTCGCCTTCGGCGTAGTCTTCTTCGGCATCACGCTTTCGCTCAGATTCGCGGACCCCGTTTCGGCCAAACTTTCGGAGATCGCGGCCGCACGCGAATGGACCATAGCACCAATCTGGATCAAGATAATCTCATTCGTCGTCATTTTCTTCGGAGTGGCGCTGATCATCAGCCTGCTCGGCAAGGTGCTCGAAAAAATTATAAAAATCACCCTGCTCGAATGGCTCAACCGCTTACTCGGATTCGTTATGGCGCTCTTCATCTTTATGATGGGCGTTTCGCTGCTTATCTACTTCGTAGATTCGCTCAATAACACTATGTCGTTCATTCCGGCCGAATGGATTGAAAAATCCAAATTTTACAAGCCGATGCTCGACTTTGCCGGAAAAGTTTTTCCGTATTTGCGCGAACTTTTCCAAAAAAACTAAACTCTGCAAATTCGTACCGGTCAGAATTTTTTGACGAAATGATAGTGACCGGCCGACGCAGGCTATGGAAGGCACGACAACAAACCCCCTCGCAGATCTTGAGGTCTGCATCGAAGGACTCGTCAACGAGCCCGGAATACTCCATCGCATTTTATCGATAGCCACTGTCATCGCCTGCCTCGCCTGCGTCGCAGTTGCATTGAGTTGGATCGTATCATAACAGTATTGCGATGAAGACAGATATCAGACAGCACGACATCTCGGACTGCGGAGTGGCGGCAATCGCCTCCATCGCACGGCATTACGGGCAGGACATTCCCCTGACGGCCATTCGCGAAGCATCCGGCACGTCCCAGGCGGGCACTACGCTCAAAGGCCTCACGGACGCGTGCAGGGCTCTCGGCTTCACGGCGCACTGCTATAAATCGGAGAAGACCGACGCAGAGCGGCTGAAAGATGTCCCGACACCGGTGATTCTGCATACTGTCAATTCCCACAGGGAACTTCATTTCGTAGTACTCTACTCTCTCGGTCGCAGGAAGGCAACCGTTATGGACCCTTCCGTCGGCCGTCATCTACATATCTCACACGCCAAACTGCAGCAGGAGTGGACGGGCTATATCGTCACAATGCGGCCGGACAGCAGTCATATCCTTACAACACGCCGTTCACCAGACCCTTCGGTCAAATATACAGCCATTCTGGCTACCACTAAAAGGGATTTCTTGATGTCCCTACTCTGTTCGGCGACGTATGTCGCGGCGGGGGTCTGCTCCACTCTATTTCTGCAGCACATCATAGACAATGTCATTCCGTCGGGCGATATTCGGGCCCTGGCGACTACCGGCGGGCTGCTGGCTCTGCTGACCGCCCTGACCATAGCTGTAGGATATGCGCGCACGATGTCGATGCTGCGCTGCTGCGTGCGTATCGACGGCACCCTGATCATCAATTATCTGAGGCGACTTTTCCGGCTCCCGACGGGCTTTTTCGCACGCCGTGGCAGCGGAGAACTGAATTCCCGCATTTCGGACGCAATGAAAGTCAGGCACCTGCTGACCGAAGGCCTGGACGGGATACTGACGGGCTCGATGATGCTGATATTTTCGTTCTGTCTGATGTTCAGTTTCCACCGCAGGCTGGCACTGCTGACAATGGCATTCATACCCTTATATACCGGCCTGTACCTGCTTGCAAGGCGCGCCAACCGCAAATGGAACCGCCGAATCATCGAGAGCGCAGCCAGGTTCGAAGAGAAATGCGTAGAAGGCATTTCTTCCATCAGGGCCATCAAATATTTCGGCAACGGAGCGGAAGGACAGCGGGACATCGAACGCAGTTATGTCGAACTGAGCACCAATATGCTGAGCGGCGGACGCTGCCTCGGGAGGTTCGGAATCGCATCGGAGGCACTCACCAAACTGAGCGTATTTACCGTGCTGACGGCAGGAAGCGTTTTCGTCCTCAAGGGACACCTGAGTGTCGGCGAACTGGTCTCATTCTATGCGATGTGCAGCCTTTTCGCGACTCCGCTGAGCCGTCTGACCGGCATCAGCGAAATGGTCAGCGAAGCAGGCATCGCGATGGAAAGATTGCAGGACATAACCGAATTGAAACCGGAAGACGAAGGCGGTCTCGAAATCGGAACCGCCAAAGCCGCACCCATCATTTTCCGTGACGCTACATTCGCCTACCCCGGCGGAATGAATGTCTTCGAACACCTGAATTATACGTTCAAGCCCGGACGGATCACGGCCATACGCGGTGAAAGCGGATGTGGAAAAAGTTCACTCGCAGCGCTTCTGATGCGCGATTACGACCTGAATCAAGGCAAGATCCTGCTGGATGCGACTGATATCCGCCTGTACGACATACACGCCTGGAGGCGATATGTGACTATCGTACCGCAGGAAGCCGTGCTGCGGGATGCTTCCCTGCTCGACAATGTAACGGGAGGCGTAGCAGAACCCGACTACGAAAGGGCCGCCTCCCTTCTGTCCGAACTTGGAATGAAGGAATTCATAACCGGCCTGCCGATGGGCATACTGACACGCATAGGAGAACGCGGATGCTGCGTATCCGGCGGCCAGAGACAACGCATAGCCCTCGCCCGGGCACTCTACCGCAATCCGCAGGTGCTGATCCTGGACGAAGCGACCTCTTCGCTTGACAGCGAATCCCAGAGATACATTCTCGACAAACTGAAATCGCTCCGAGACGAGGGCAAGACTGTGATAATGATAACCCATCGCGACGACAATGCCGCGATAGCGGACGAAATACTTGAAATGCACGCGCGTACAAAGGGGCATATCCCGGACGCCCCAGACAGGTCCGGGGAAAACGCTTAAACAAATGATGATTATGGAAGAACTGAAATGGAAAGCAAGAGGATGGTCGGAGGTACATTCTTCCGAATTGCTCATCCGCGGAGGCTCCAATGTCTGGAGCGACATTTTTGGCAAAGTAAAATCGATTATCAACTTCCTGGCCGACTACATTCCCAAGTTGTTCTCCGGAATCCTGGACGGCTTTGCAGCCTTTTAGCCACAGGGAGAAACTACTATGGAAACCTTTCTGAACAAGCAGGGATGGACCGCAGTCGGGACATCCGAGGCCTGCGTAGTGGCAGGCGGCATCGATAAAGGTGCACAGGAAGCCATTTATATGATAGGCTATGTACTTGGACTTGTGGCGAAAGCCGTAACCAAGGCCTATTTCTTCATCAAGGATATGTTGTAAAAGTTTGACTCCCGATGCCTGAGATTGTTCTCATAATACTTGCCTGCCTGATTCAGGCAACAACGGAACCGAGTTCTCCCGAATGGACTCTGGAGGACTGCATACGTCGGGGATTGAGCGAAGATGCAAGGATGAAAGCCGGTGAAGAATCAGCCCGGTCGGAACGCCGGACATTGTCGCTGCTGCCTCTCGAAGCCGTTCCAGCCGTTTCCTTGACAGCAGGAAACGATCTTAACTGGGGACGGTCGGTAGATATGCAGGAGCTGCAGATTATAGACAACCGGCTCTCATCCTACACTTCTCTCGCCGTGGGTGCACATCTTTCAGTCAATGATGCCGTCGGTGCCGTTACGGTACGCCGCAGGACTCAGAAACTGAATGTCGAAAAGGCCGTCATTTCCGCTGGAGAAGTCAGGGAATCCCTGACGATTGATATCATCAAAGCCTATCTCCAGTTGCTGATGGCAACCCAGGTCCGGCGCAAGGCCCAGTTGAGTTACGAAGACATTGTCAGGCGCAGGGAGCGAACCGATACTGAAGTCAGGGCAGGTATTCAGCCCGAAAGCGCCATCTACGAGATGGAAGCCCAGGTACAGGCCGAAAAAGCATCCCTCGTGGGTGCCGGAAACGACCTCAACCGAAGTCTTGTCCGACTTCGTTCACTTATGAACCTTCCGGCCGGGGAGGAACTGACGATCCTCCCCCCGCCGGACGATTCGATTCCACCGCCGGAGGGTATTCCTTCGGAAGATGAGTTGGAGCGCATCGTGGACAGCCGTCCGCAGATGCAACTCGCACTCGCCGACATCCGCCTGGGCAGCGCACAAAGCGCCGAAGTACAGTTTGCAATGCTGCCCAGGCTCAATGTCAGCGCCGGTTACGGAAGTTATCACAGCAATTCGCTGGATACTCCGTGGAAAGAACAGTTACGGGCCAACCGCAACCCTTCGCTGTCATTTTCGCTCACCCTGCCGCTTTTTGACGGAGGCCGGTCCATTTCGAATGCAGCAAAGGCAAGGGCAGAGACGGGACTCAAATCCCTCGAAGCCGAAGCTATCCGCCGCAATATGCGGGAGCAGATGCAGGAAGCAGTTCTGGAGGTGCTCGACAGCTATGAACGATATGTCGCCGCCCGAAGCAGTCTCTCCGCGCAGGAAGCCCTGTTTGCCATCCACAAACGGCAATTCGATGACGGATGCCTCTCCGGCAGCGATTATTCGGTCGCAAGAAGCAGCCTCAACAAGGCCGTGACGGACTATTACCAGTCCAAATATGACTACCTCCTGCATTCCGTGATTCTCAATCTCTATATGGGTAAACCGCTCAATCTCTGATTATGCAATTGAAGAAACCGAACCGCAGGCAGTCTATCCGGATGGCCGCGGTACTTATCCCGCTTATTTTCATCATCATACTATGCACACGCAAAGACGGGAGACCGATAATAACAGCCTG
The DNA here is from genome assembly GCA_947307265.1 of uncultured Bacteroidales bacterium. Classification (GTDB taxonomy): domain Bacteria; phylum Bacteroidota; class Bacteroidia; order Bacteroidales; family UBA932; genus Cacconaster. Next base: position 6,303 of record CAMZIP010000012.1, read on the forward strand.
TACGGTAATGACCTGTGACATAGTTGAAAGCATACCGGCGGACGGACGGATCAGACCTCAGATGGAGATTGCCATATCCCCTGAAGTTTCAGGTGAAATCGTGGGAATTCGCTGCCGCGAAGGCGAACAGGTACAAGCCGGAGATACGCTGGTGCAGATACGGCCGGATGTCTATCTTTCTCTAGTAGAAAGGGCCGCGGCCTCGCTCGGAACGACCAGAGCCGAACTGCAGCAGCAGACGGCCCGCACGCGGCAGGCCAAATCAATTCTCGAACGCAAGACCAAACTGTTCTACAGTTCCGCCATTTCACGGTCCGAACTGGAATCAGCGCAGGCCGACTACGAGATCGCCTGCTCACAACTCTCATCCGCCAGATACGGGGTACAGAGCGCCGAGGCGGCACTCCGCGAAGCCCGCGACAACCTCGCCAAAACGGTTATCTGTGCTCCGGCCGGCGGTACTGTGACGCGGTTGGATATTCAACTCGGAGAGCGCGTAGTCGGCACGAGTCAGATGGCCGGGACCGAACTGCTTCGCATCGCCGACCTCTCCCGGATGGAGATTGTCACGCAGGTCGGGGAAAATGACATAGTCAAAATGCACCTCGGAGACAGCGTAAGCATCAGCGTGGATGCGTTTCCGGGACGGGAATTTCACGGAATCGTGAACCGGATGGCAAATTCGGTCAAAAAAAATGCAGCAGGCATCGGACAAGTTACTAACTTTGAAGTCGGAATCGCCATCCTCCCCGAAGCGGGCCAGACTGCCGAAGCAGCGGAGCTCAGACCGGGAATGTCGGCATCTGTACACATCATTACGATGCGCAAGACCGGCATCCTGACCGTTCCGATAGAGAGCGTTTTCACCAGAGACGGTGAAATGCACGTCTGGACGATGGAGGAAGGCAGCGTCCACAGCCGGAAGATCACCACCGGGATCCAGGGCATCCGGGCCATCGAGGTTACCTCGGGGCTGGCCGAAGGGGAAACCGTCGTCACGGGCCCCTGGCAGGCAGTAACTCAGGACCTTGGAGAAGGGATGAAAGTCCGGTGCGATTATATTGAATGAAGATGAACAGTCCGATATTTATCCTTTTGGAAACGAGCGCTGAATGCTGCTCAGTAGCCATTTCGCGCAGCGAGGAAATACTTGCCTCGCGCAAGACCGAAACCTCCCGCCAGCACGCTTCGATGCTTGCCCCCTTCGTGCGTGACACTCTCGCAGAATGCGGCCTGAGCGTTCGCGACTGCGATGCTGTCGCTGTCAGCGGCGGTCCCGGTTCATATACCGGCCTTCGCGTGGGAGTCTCGACTGCCAAGGGACTCTGTTTCGGTGCGGGTATACCGCTGATAGCCGTAGATACCCTGGAGATTCTGGCCTGGCAGGGCCACGGCCGCGCAGACCGCATCGTGCCGATGTTGGACGCACGCCGTATGGAGGTCTATTGCGCCGTTTTCGATTCCGACTGCCGCAAACTCAGCGCAACCGAGGCGAAGATATTGGATGAAACCAGTTTCGGCGAACTGCTCGCACAGGGCACCGTGCTTTTCATAGGTGACGGAGCGGAAAAATTCAGCAAGGTCTGCAATTCCGCCAACGCTATGTTCGACAACGGCGGTCCCGTCGCTTCGGCGATGGCCCACGCAGCGAACCCTTCTATCTAAAGGAATTTGTTGCCGGTATCAGCAAGAAAAACCTCCTATAAGCATTTCAGGATAATCTTTTCCAGTTCGGCGGGCTCCACGACATTGCGGGAGACCACCTCGCCGCCGCGTGAAATGACGAACAGCGTCGGCACCTGCAGGACGTTGTATGCCGAGCGTGCCGGTGAAAGCGTTCCGAGACCGTCATTGACGCTAATCCAGGGAAGATTCTGGGTGCGGACGGCAGATGCCCACATAGGCTTGTCAAGATCGAGCGACACCTGATAAATCTCCAGGCCTTCGGAATGATACTTGGCGTAGAGATCCATAAGGTTGTGATTGTACATCTTGTGGTCAGGATGGCCTGCGCTCCAGAACGAAAGGATAATCACCTTTCCCTTGAGAAGCGAGAGACGCTGCTCCTCTCCGTTGACATCCGGCATAACAAGGTCGGGGAAACCGACGGTCTCCGCCTGCTCCAGTTTCTGGCTGAGTTCGAAGAGGTTGGAACGGGACTTGACGTCATCGTTCAGCGCGCGGACATACGGAGACGCGGGATAAACCGTCAGGAGCGAATCGCAGATCTGGCGGAGGAACAGTACGTCGGTATGCTCCGAGAAAACCGGAAGTTCATCGCTGAACTGGCGGAAAGGCAGAATCGCCGAAACGATGGACTTGGGATGCTCCATCATCTGCGCGATAGCCGTACGCTTGTAATTGACGAACACGCGGCCCATATTCGTACGGATGTTCCTCTGCTCTTCGACGGAAGCAACGTTTACGTAGTCCTCGGTAAGAGAGAGCATCTCGTTCCTTGCATTGGCAAATTCGACATTCGCGTCATAAAGGAACTGCGAATCGTCGGAACCTTCTACCGAATACTCGCTGCCGGCAATGCCGACATTGATAAGGTCGCCGGGATGCAGAACCAGTGCGGCACGCTGTGCCTGGCCTTCGTAGAGATAATAGAACTCAGGCAGGTCGGAAGGCATCGTAACCTTGCACTTGAAGGCACCCTGCGCATCAGTGACAAGCGTATCAATAGGCTCGAGCGTGTTGTATGCAAGATACATCAGCACGAGGCTGTCACCGCCGCGACCGTCCACCGTACCGGTGATGACCGCCGACGGCTGCTTCTGGCAACCCATCATTATGGCTGCTGCAGCGCAGATTACAAGTATATTACGGATCTTCATTTTTCTAAAGTTTTGCAAATGCGCCGGCGATGCTGTCTGCGATAGCGCGGAACTGCTCCGGGGTGAGCTGCTTCTTTTCCTTGCGGAAATCCAGGTCGGCCTCGCTCTGGAGCGGGACGAGATGGACGTGTGCGTGCGGAACTTCCAGACCGAGCACTGCCACGCCTATGCGGAGGCAGGGCAGCACGGCCTTCTGGGCCTTTGCGACCTTGCGGGCGAATGCCATCAGGTGAGCGTAATGCTCGTCATCGAGGTCGAACAGATAGTCCGTCTCGACCTTCGGCACGACGAGAGTGTGACCTTCCGCCAGTGGGTTGATATCCAGGAATGCGTAGCAGAATTCGTCCTCCGCTACCTTGTAGGAAGGAATCTCGCCTGCTATGATACGGGAGAATATCGTTGCCATATTAGAGTGTGATGTCGAGGATTTCAAACTTGATGGTGCCTGCAGGGACCTTGACCTCTACGGTCTCTCCCTTGCGGCGACCGAGAAGAGCCTTGCCGATAGGAGTGCCGACAGCCAGTTTGCCTTCGAGGAAGTTGGCTTCGCTCTCGCCTACGAGCGTGTACTCTACGATCTGGCCGTTACCCAGATTCTTGAGTTTGACGCTGTTGAGCATCTGCACCTGATCGGTGCCTATCTTGCTTTCGTCAAGCACGCGGGCGTTTGCAATGGTATCCTGCAATTTGGCTATTTTCATCTCGAGAAGTCCCTGCGCTTCGCGGGCCGCGTCATACTCGGCATTCTCCGAAAGGTCTCCCTTGTCGCGGGCTTCAGCGATAGCGGCTGAAATAATCGGACGGCGTGCAATGGCTGCCGCCAACTCATCTTTCAACTTTTCCAGACCCTCACTGGTCACATAATGTATTTCTGCCATACGATAAAAATTAGAAAGAATCCCGCATCCGGGACCCTTTCATTTAGTGTTTATATTTCTTCAGCGGCAAAGGTAGTGATTTTTCATAACAACGTCAAAAAAAACAACTTTTTGCGCTGACTGAGAACTTATTTGAGCAGCATACGGGCCGCCTGGCAGTCAAGTGCGAGACGAGCCTTGAGGCTGTCGAGAGAATCGAACTGCACCTCGTCGCGGAGACGGTCGATAAATGATATCTTGATGTCAAGTCCGTAAATGTCTTCGTTGAAATCGAGAATGTGCGTCTCAATGGTCTGGCCGCGTCCGTCGCCGACAGTCGGACGGAGGCCGATATTGCAGACTCCGCGGTATGTACGGTCCTGAACCATCACATCCACCACATATACGCCGCGCGCCGGAACCAGTTTCATAGGCTCATAGAGCATCATATTTGCCGTAGGGAAACCTATCGTGCGGCCCAGTTTCGCACCGGCGACCACGACTCCGTGAAGGGTGTAATTGTATCCGAGCCTTTCGGCGCCGCCGCGAACGTCACCTTCCGCAATCAGGCGGCGGATGACGGTCGAACTAACCGGAATGCCGTCAACCGAACGGTGGTCATCGACAATGATGGGCTCCATACCGCACTCACGTACCCAGGACGCGACTTTTTCCGGAGACTCATTATGGTCGCAGCCGATCCGGTGGTCGTAACCGATGACAAGCGAAGTAACGTCGTATGTCTCCTGCAGATACTCGGAGATGAAATCGATTGCCGTCAGGCGGCTGAATTCGCGTGTAAACGGAATGACGGCCACGTCGTCCACGCCCATCGAATAGCAGAGATGCTTCTTCTCCTCCATCGAAGAAAGAATGCGCAGGCGGTCGGCATCCTGCTGCAGAACGGCGCGCGGATGCGGCCAGAAGGTCACTATCAGACTCTGGCAACCGCGGCTGCGGGCCTCCTCAACCATTTTTCCGATGACGACGCGATGCCCGAGGTGCACTCCGTCAAAAAAACCTGTTGCAGCAATTTTCATCTTCCGGATATGTTTTCGTACGGCAAATTTAACAATGGCTTTTGACATTTACCAAGAAAATGCCTATTTTTGTTGCTTGCAGATGCAAACTATGATGACAATCAACAAAGCCGTGTTTGCCGGCAGCAGCGTGAATTTGGAGGGCCGCCCGGCCGCACGCCTTCCTGAGTTTGCCTTTATCGGACGCTCGAATGTAGGCAAATCCTCGCTTATCAATATGCTCTGCAACAACCACTCCCTCGCACATACTTCCGCAACTCCGGGCAAGACGCTGAGCATTAACCATTTCCTGATCAACAACGAATGGTATCTCGTGGACCTGCCGGGCTACGGCTACGCCAAAATCAGCAAGGACGGCCGCGAGAAACTGGCGGAAATGATACGCGACTACGCCTGCAATTCGCCGGAGATGATGATTCTCTTCGTACTGCTGGATTCGCGTCTCGAACTGCAGAAGATCGACCTGGCGTTCCTGCAGATACTTGGAGAAGAGGGCGTGCCGTTCGCAATGATTTACACCAAGGCCGATAAAGTCGGCTCTACGGTACTCCAGGAGCGCATTCAGCGCAACAATGAGATACTTCTCGAGTATTGGGAGGAACTTCCACCCGTCTTCACGACCAGTTCGCGCACCGCAGCCGGCCGCGAGGAGGTACTCGCTTATATAGAAGACATACTTAAGCAACAGAATCCCTAATATATTTACAGGAAATGACACAACACGAGCACAAACTGAAGATTTTCACTTGCCAGGCCTCACGTTATCTGGCTGAAAAGATTGCCGAACGCCTCGACGCCCCCCTGGGAGATGCAGAACTTATCAAATTCAAGGACGGTGAGTTCCAGCCTTCTTTCAACGAAAGCGTCCGCGGCGCGACGGTCTTCATCGTACAGTCCACATTTCCTCCGACAGACAACCTCTTCGAACTGCTTCTGATGATCGATGCTGCACGCCGTGCTTCCGCATACAAGGTTATCGCCGTCATTCCGTATTTCGGCTGGGCACGCCAGGACCGCAAAGACCGTCCGCGCGTACCTATCAGCGCCAAACTCGTAGCCAATCTGCTGCAGGCATCCGGCTGCGACCGCGTGATGACGATGGACCTGCACGCAGACCAGCTTCAGGGATTCTTCGACATTCCGGTGGACCACCTCTACGCAAGCGGAATGTTCCTCAAGTATATCAACGCCCTGCATCTGCCCGAACTGGCAATCGCATCCCCTGATATCGGAGGCGCAAAGCGCGCAAATATCTACGCCTCACGCCTCGGCGCCCCGCTGATCATCTGCCACAAGTCGCGCAAGAAGCCCAACGAGGTGGCTTCGATGACGGCCATCGGTGATGTCGAGGGCAAGAACGTAGTTATAATCGACGATATGGTGGATACGGCCGGAACCATTACCCGCTGCGCAAATATGCTGATGGATCTGGGAGCCATGAGCGTCCGCGCCGTCTGCACGCATCCCGTTCTTTCTGGCGACGCCATCGAGAAGATCAACGCATCGGCACTTACCGAATTCGTCATCACCGATACCCTGCCCCTCCACGGCACTGAAGAGCAACTGCGCAAGTTCCACGTTCTCTCCGCCGCAGACCTGTTTGCAGATATTATCAGCAAGGTCTATAACTTCGTTCCCATCAGTGAATCATTTGTTTATTAGTATTTCACGATGATACTCGAACCCGAACTGCCGGTCGAAGAAGTCCGCGCGAAAATAGTCGGCAAACTGAAGAATTATTTCGCCGCCTGCGGCAAGAAAGAGGCCGTGGTAGGTCTCTCCGGCGGAATTGACTCGGCCGTGGTATTCGCCCTGGCCTGCGAAGCGCTCGGCAGCGACCACGTACAGGGCATCCTGATGCCTTCACCCTACTCCACTCTGCACTCGGTTACGGATGCAGTGGACCTGGCTGAAAACCTGAAGGCACGTTACCAGATTATTCCTATCGAAAATATATTCCGCAGTTATACGGAAGAGCTGCGCGGATGGTACAAACCCGGCGAACTGGATCTCTCGCTTGAGAATCTGCAGGCCCGCATCCGCGGCTCTCTGCTTATGACGTACTCCAACCGCTACGGAGCGCTGCTGCTCAACACCTCCAACAAGAGCGAGCTGTTTATGGGTTACGGTACGCTTTACGGAGACCTCTGCGGCGCATTGATGGTGATTGCGGACCTCTACAAACTGCAGGTTTATGAGGTTGCGGCCAATATCAACGCAGACCATACGGTAATTCCTATTTCTACGATAATGAAGGCTCCTTCAGCCGAACTGCGTCCCGGCCAGAAGGACAGCGACTCGCTGCCGCCTTACGAGAAACTCGATCCGGTACTGCACGCCCTCCACGAGGAAGGCCTCAGCCCCGAAGAAGTTGCCGGCCGCGGCGTTAAACGCGATCTTATCGACCGCATAGTGCGCCTCAAGAATGCATCCGCATTCAAGGCAATGCAGATACCCGCCGTTATTACGGTGGGCAACCATCCGATCGTTCCCGATTGGAAATGTATCTAAACTGATTCGCTACTCTCCTTCGCGCTTGTGAAGGACTGCCTTGCGCAACTCGAAATTCTGTCCGAGGTACTTCTTGCGGACTTCCGGGTTGTTGGCAAGCTGCTCAGCCGTGCCGCTTTCGAGGATCGAACCTTCGTAGAGCAGATATGCGCGGTCGGTGATTGCCAGCGTCTCGTGGACGTTGTGGTCGGTGATGATGATACCGATGTTCTTGACCTTGAGTTTGGCAATGATATGCTGAATATCCTCAACTGCGATTGGATCGACACCTGCGAACGGCTCGTCGAGCAGAATGAACTTGGGATTGATGGCGAGTGCGCGGGCAATCTCGCAGCGGCGGCGCTCACCGCCTGACAACTGGACACCCAGGCTCTTGCGGACTTTCTGCAGACCGAATTCCTCGATCAGCGACTCAAGGCGCTCGCGGCGGTATTCTTTTTCAAATCCAGCCATCTCCATAACCGAAAGGATGTTGTCTTCCACCGACATAGTACGGAATACGGAAGCCTCCTGCGCAAGATAACCGACACCCTTCTGCGCCCTGCGGTACATCGGGAGCGAGGTAATCTCGTCATCATCAAGGAAAATGCGGCCGCCGTCAGGCTTGATCAGGCCGGTAATCATATAGAATGACGTTGTCTTGCCGGCACCGTTCGGGCCGAGCAGACCTACGATCTCGCCCTGCTCCACTTCGATGGAGACACCTTTGACGACGGTACGTTTGCCGTATTTCTTGACAAGATCAGTGCAGTATAACTTCATAATCGGTACTATTTAACATCCAAATCGAGTTCCTGGCAGAACTCACGGAACTCGGGAGAGTTCTTACGCAAAAACTCTGCCCTTTCGGTGGGCATATAGAGAGAATGTCCGCGTTCGCCGCCCTGAGGCGTTACAACCTCGACCAAAAGTTTGAGCGAAGGGCATTCCAGTTCAAGTTTCAGGAATTCCTCCATACTTAGGCGGCACTTGGCTTCGATCCAGTCTTTCTGGGACTGGTTGCGGACGGGGAACGTGATTGTAAGGCTGTCCGGATCAAGGATTGGCTCGGTGGCGGCGATGGTCGCCGAAAGGCTCTTGCGGGCGGATTCGCGCTCTGCGAGGGCCATCCAGGCTTCCTTCAGGCGTTCGGGATCAATATCGACCTTGACCGGTTCGGAGGCTCCGGCCGCGGGGGATTCGGGATTCTGGAGGCGTGTAACCTGCTGCATCATTGCCTTAAGCGAAGGTCCGGCATTGATCACGGGCTGGGGCTTCACCGGCTCCGGTGCAGGTGCAGGTATCGGTTCCGGTGTGGGTTCCGGCTCAGGTGCAGGCTCGGGAACAGGCGCGGGCTCCGGAGTCGGCTCTGAGACAGGCTCAGCCACCGGCTCGGGAGCAGGCTCAGCAACAGGTTCGGGAGCGGGCGCTGCCACTGGCTCCGGTTCTGCCACAGGCTCCTCTTTCGCTACAGGCGCTGGAGCCGCAACCACCGGCTCGGGTTTCACCACGGGAGCGGCTTTCACTTCCGGCGCAGGAGCCGGTACCGGTGCAGGCGCGGGTGCGGGCGCGGGCGCTGCTGCAACAGGTCTTGCCACCGGAGCTGCCACAACGGGGCGCTCGGGCGCGGCCACTCCGCTCAGACGGCAAAGTTTCATCAGGGCGAACTCTATCAGAAGCCTCTGATTGCCGCTCTGGCGGTACTGAACCTCACAGGCCGTAGCGACGTCAAGCGCCGAAAAAAGAAACTCCGGATCGCATTCGCCGGCCATTTGCAGATACCTCTGCGCAATGGTCGGAGCCGCCTCGAGCAGAGGCTGCGAAGCACCGCCGCAACACACTATCAGGTCGCGGAAGTGATTGCTCAGTCCGGATATGAAATGCAGGGCATTGAAACCCCTTGACAGAATCTCGTCGAAAGTCAGCAGCGCAGATGCATAGTCGCCGGCGAGGAACATTTCCGTCAGGCGGAAATAATACTCGTAATCAAGCACGTTCAGGTTGCGTATGACCTGGTCGTAACTGATTTCCGTGCCGCAGAAGGCCACCATCTGGTCGAACAGCGTAAGCGCGTCGCGCATAGCGCCGTCTGCCTTGCCGGCAATGATATGCATAGCATCTTCGCTGATGGTAATACCCTCCGCCGCTGCGATGCTGCGAAGGTTGCGCACTATGTCCGCAACCGAAATGCGGTTGAAATCATAGGTCTGGCAACGCGAAAGGATGGTCGGCAGAATCTTATGCTTCTCCGTCGTCGCGAGGATGAAAATCGCGTGTGCCGGCGGTTCCTCAAGCGTCTTGAGAAACGCATTGAAAGCGGCCTGCGAAAGCATATGCACCTCGTCGATGATATAAACGCTGTACTTGCCGATCTGGGGCGGGATGCGAACCTTCTCCGTCAGCAGGCGGATATCATCTACGGAGTTGTTGGATGCGGCATCCAGTTCGTGGATGCTGTAGGAGCGGCCTTCGGCAAACGAACGGCAGCTCTCACATTCGCCGCAAGGCTCCAGCTCGGGCGAAAGGTTGGAACAGTTGATGGTCTTGGCGAAAATACGCGCCGCACTGGTCTTGCCGACGCCTCGCGGTCCGCAGAAAAGATAGGCGTGCGCCAACTGTCCGCGGGCGATGGAATTCTTGAGCGTCTTTGCGATGGTCTCCTGCCCTATCAGGGCGTCGAATGTGCCGGGGCGATACTTTCTCGCCGATACGATAAACTGTCCCATAGTCTGACAAATATACGGATTATTTGCTTACCTTTGAGCAAATGATGACCGAAAGCGAAAAATATATCTCGCAGCATTCGTCGCCCGTAAGCGACGCACTTGCCTGGCTGGAACGGCAGACGCATCTGAGGACCAATTACCCCCGTATGCTATCCGGTCCGGAGGCAGGCCGCCTGCTTGAAACTTTCTCGCGGATGATGCAGCCGACGCGCATCCTCGAACTCGGCACTTTCACCGGTTATTCGTCCATCTGCCTGGCTTCCGGACTTGCGCCCGGCGGCCGCCTCGACACCATCGAGATCAATGACGAACTTGAGGACCTGATACGCGAGGGATTCAGCCGCGCAGGCCTCGAAGAAAGCATCCGTCTCATTTTCGGCGACGCAAGGAGCATCATCCCCACTCTCGAAGAGACATACGACCTGGTCTATATCGACGCAGCCAAGAAAGAGTATTCCGAATATCTCGAACTGCTGCGCGACAAAGTCCGGAAAGGAGGTTACATCATCGCCGACAACGTCCTCTGGGACGGAAAAGTCTGGACTGACGCCCGTGACATCCAGACGCAGAGTATCCGCGAATTCAACGATGCCGTGGTTGCCGACGGAGCTTTCGAGAACTTTATCCTGCCTCTCCGGGACGGCCTCAACATCCTCCGCCGCATCTGACGGCACTTTCTCCGGCAGATCCAGATACGGACGCAGCCGCCTGAATGTCGCCGAATCAAATACATTTTCCCGCAAAAGATCTTCGGCCGCAAACCGCCTGCCCACATATACCTTTCGGTAGCGGATCAGGCTTCGCGCACGGCTTTTGCCGATATACGGATGCGCCGCAAGGCTGTCCTCCGGCAAAATGTCTATCCGAAGCCGCCGAATCACCGATGTATCGACGCTGATTCGGTCTTCCAATCCGACAAACCTCTCTTCGTCTATCCCGCGCACCTCCATCAGTTGCCGCGGCGAATAAAAGCCGCCGAGCGAATTCCGGTACTCGATTATTTTTGCCGCATACCACGGCCCGATTCCGGGCAGCGAGACCAGCGCAGCACTGTCGGCCGCATTGAGTTCGATTTTCGGAATATCGATAAACTGCTCCAGACGCTTGTATAGCGAATCCGATACTACGTACATTTTCTTGAAATCCTCCCTTCGCCGGAATCGCCCGCCTTTGTCGCGATAGCGCTGGATGACCTCTGCCTGCGACTCGGAGAAACCGAGCCGCTGCAGGTCTTCGACGGTAACGGTATTGGGATCGAATCGGAATGATTCCACTTTCCGGCCACGACTGCGGCTGTATGATGGCTTTTCCGGGGCCTCATAGCCGCCAAGAGGGCTTTTGCGTGGCGCAGCACGCTGTCGGCCGGAGGAACGGCCGGAGGAATATGAGCGTACCTCAACAGGTTCGCCGCGCGCTGAATCAGCAACAGATTCAGCCTCGCCGGGCGTATCGTGACGGGGCGCCGCATCTTGCGGCACAACCTCCCGAGGCGGCCTTTCGACCACCTTGACCACAAACAGGGCCAGTTGAAATCCGAGAATCAGGAAAATAAGTGCGACTGTGCCTGTTGCCGCGCTCTTACTCAGTGTCTTCTGTCTCTCCCGCTGCATCATCTACCTTTCCTCCTTTGACAACTAAAACTATTTCGCCCTTCGGGGCATTCTGCTGATAATAAGCCGCCAGTTCGCCGAGAGTACCGCGGCGCGTCTCCTCGTGAATCTTGGAAATCTCGCGCGACACGCTGGCCTGCCGCTCGGCGCCGAACAGTTCGGCCATCTGGGCCAGAGTCTTTGCAAGGCGGTACGGCGACTCATAGAAAACCATCGTCCGGGGCTCGTCCGCAAGTGCCTTGAGGCGTGTCTGGCGGCCCTTCTTGACCGGCAGGAAGCCTTCGAAGCAGAATCTGTCGCACGGGAATCCAGAATCCACAAGAGCCGGAATGAGCGCCGTCGGACCGGGAAGTGTTTCGACTCGGATGCCGGCCTCGACACAGGTTCTCACGAGCAGGAATCCCGGATCGGAAATACCCGGCGTACCGGCGTCGCTTATCAGCGCCACGTTCATTCCCGAAAGGATGCGGTCGCGGACGGACTCGGCCGTGCGATGCTCGTTGAACTTGTGATGTGACTCCAGACGTGCGCGAATGTCGTACTTGTGCAGCAGCACGGAACTGGTGCGCGTATCCTCTGCAAGGACCAGGTCAGCCTCGCGCAGGATGCGGATTGCGCGCATCGTCATATCTTCGAGGTTGCCAACCGGCGTAGGGACGATATAAAGTACGGACATTTTTTATATCTTTGTAAGCGGCTTCCCGGGCGGGGAGTCCGAACTGGTTTCACTTTGCAAAAATAGTCAAAATGTTTCTCGAAAATTCAAAAAATACCGGCCGCATCGAAGTGATTTGCGGCTCGATGTTCTCGGGCAAGACCGAGGAACTTATCCGTAGAATGCGCCGCGCCGTTTTCGCCAACCTCAAGACCGCGATTTTCAAGCCTGCCATCGATGTCCGCTATTCCGAGTCGGACGTCGTTTCGCACGACGCACACGCTATCCGTTCCACTCCGGTCTCCAGTTCTGAAGATATCCGCCGCCTGGCTGCAGGTGTCGAGGTGGTGGGCATTGACGAAGCCCAGTTCTTCGATGAAGGCATTATCGACGTAGCCCGCGAACTTGCGGGACAGGGCATCCGCGTCATCATCGCCGGCCTGGATATGGACTATCTCGGCAAGCCGTTCGGCCCCATTCCCGCATTGATGGCCATTGCAGACGACGTGCTCAAGGTACACGCCATCTGCGTCCGCTGCGGTGACCTGGCCCAGTTCTCACACCGCCTCTCGCGCAGCGAAAACCTCGTCGAACTCGGCGAGAAAGACATATACGAGCCTATTTGCCGCCACTGCTTCAACAAACTCGTTCAGGAAGGAAAACTGTAGCAGGACGGGGCGCTCCCGTAATTTTTTTTATCTTTGCACACTTTTTCGAAAACCTAAACTTATGATTTCATCTCAAGAATACTTCCACTCAATGCTCCCCAAAGAGGAGCTGGCGAAGTTAAAGTATCTGCCCACGATGGGGCAGTTCGTTGACTGGTTCACCAAGGAATATGCCGACAAGCCGGCCCTTTCGGATACCGTCAATACATATACTTATAAAGAACTGGGTCAGCGTATCGCACGCCGCCGCGCATTCATCAACGGCCTCGGCCTGCCGAAGGGTGCCCACATCGGTATCTTCGACCGCAACAGCCAGGATGCCATCGAACTTTATCTGGCAGTCACCTCTGCCGGCTACGTAGCGATGAACCTTCCGGCACAGTTGCCTGAAATGGCGCTCATCGGTTCCTGTATGAAGTTTGACATCGCCGCGCTTTTCGTTCGCGAGGAGTTTATGCCCCTCACCGAAAAACTGCAGGGCGTGAAAGTACTTCCCGCAGCAAGCATCGCGGACGAAGAGGCTCCCGTGGCCGACATCGATCCGGACAGCACCGCAGCCATTTTCTTCACCGGCGGAACGACCGGCAGCCCGAAGGGTGCCGTCCTGAGCCACCGTGCCCTTATGCGCGGCAACTATAACACCATTTTCAAACCCGGTCCGATCATCGGCGTACACCGCTATATCGCACTGCTTCCGCTCAGCCACGTTTTCGGCGCTATCGCCGGCTGCTGCGGCTGCTTCTACAGCGGCAACCTGCTCTTCACCTGCGAGGATATGAAGGCCACCATCGGCAAGCTGCCTATGATCCGTCCTACCCTGCTGGTCATCGTGCCCGGTATCTGCGACATTCTGGCCGGCCTGTGCAAGATGTACGGCCCCCAGTTCCTCGGCAGCCTGCGTATGATCATCTCCGGCGCAGCAAACGTGCCGCCGCGTCTGGTTGACATTTTCACCAAGATGGGCGTTGAGTTCTGCTTCGGTTACGGTCTTACCGAGACGGCAAATCTTACCAGTGCAAATGCTGACGCCGTGACTCATCCGACATCCATCGGCCGCATCTATCCCGGTCAGGAAGCCAAGATCGTGGACGGCGAACTTCTGGTCAAGGGTGACAACGTATTCTCAGGTTATTATAAGGATCCTGTCCATACCGCCGAGGCGCTCACCGAGGACGGCTGGCTGCATACCGGCGACCTCTGCCGCTTCGACGAGGACGGCTTCCTCTATATCACCGGCCGCATCAAGAACCTCATCAT
>CAMZIP010000013.1 GCA_947307265.1 uncultured Bacteroidales bacterium
CCAGTTTGTATTCCGGGCGAGGAAGCGAGGTAATGCTTCCGCTGGCCTGTGCGCCGTATGTGCCGCCTTCCTCCTCACGGAGCGTATCGGTATAGATGAGGTCCAGAATATCTGCCGTCGCATTCATCAGAGCGCGGTTTTCGGCGTTGTCCTTGCCCGTACCGGTAATCATATAGATGCACGATGTCTTGGGCGTGCTCATAGGAACGGCGAATACCTTCTCGATGCGTCCGCTGACCACGTCGTCGTGGATGTCCTGATAAGCGGTCTTCACCTTTGCGCCCGGCAGAGAGCCGAAATAACGCTCGATCAAGGGCTTGATCTCCTTGATATCCACGTTACCTGTAATGACTACATCTGCACCGTTGACATTGGAGAACATCTTGCGGTACGATTCGGCGAATGACTTGAGGCTGATGCGCTCGAGTTTCGAAACGCTCAGTTGCTCGTGGCGCGGGCTGTTGCCGTATGCCGTTTCGATATAGGTGCGGCTGAAAATGTAATCAGGCTGCTTTTCGAGGTTGGGAACGATTGCCTGCAGTCGGGCCATTGCCGGTGCGAGTTCGGATTCTTCGAAGCGAGGCTCGGTCAACTGCAGGTAAATGAGCTGCAGCAGCGTCTCGAAATCGCGCGGCGAGCAGGATGCGCCGATGCCGCAATTGATATCCGAAATGGAAATGCTTTCATTCGCAATCTTGCCGGAGAGCATCTTCTGGAGTTGCTTCTGCGGGAATTTGCCAAGACCGGCGAGAGAGTTGTAGAAGTAAACCATCGTCTCGTCGAGCGAGGCCATATCTTCGTCTGCGATTATCGAAGTACCGCCGGGAATATAGAAGTTGACGAGTACCTCATCCTTCTTGTATTCGGTGGGGAGTACGGTCACGCGCAGTCCGTTGTTGAGTTTGAATACCTTCGAACCGTAGGGGCCGTTGCCGGTACCTTTGATCTTGCCGCCCGGAAAGGAAGCAGGATCGAGCAGTTCGGTGTCAGTCTCTTCTTCAGCATTGCGTTCGATTTCTGCTGCAAATGCGTCGTTGACGCAGTTGACGAGCTGATTCTCGGTGGGATGGGAGAGGCCTTCGCGCTCGGGAGCGGTGTAGATGATGACCAGGTTGCGTGCAAATTCCTGTGCAGCCATAATCTGGGTGATCTGCTCGAGCGGCAGGATTTCCAGATAGCCCTTAAGCTGGCGTTCCTGGTAAGCCGGAGCCATCGCAGGCCAGCCGAAGAAGAAATCGTTGCTGATGCGGCCTACGATTTCGCTGTTCTTGCGGTCCTTTGCGTTAGCCGTTGCGCGCTCTGCGCTTGCAATCATATCCGCCTTGACGCGGTCATATTCAGCCTGCGTAAAACCATACCTGCGTGCTTTCTCGACCTCCTGAACGGCAGCCGTGACAGCCTTCTTCCACTGTCCGTCAGCGCATACGATATTGACTGTAAATGCATCCAGGGTGGTGCAGAGGCTCTGCCAGCCTGCGCCCGCTCCGAGGAACGGTGCGTCGCTGCTGTTGGCAAGGTCGCTCAGTCGCTCCTGCAGCATACCATTGATGCATTCCTGGATCAGGTCCATCAGGAAACCGGCTCCGAGGCTGCGGTACTGCATAGGGATGGGCTCGCACTTGTAGCAGAGCATCACGTTGGTAATCTGTGCCTCCGGATCGGTGATGATGCCCACGATAGGCTCTTCGTTGTCCGGGATGCGGATGACCTTCTTGGGTTCGGGATTCTCGCGCTTGGGAATATCCGCAAACGTAGTCTTGAGTTTCTCGAGAATCTTGCCGGGCTCGATGTCGCCGATGACGACTACTGCCTGGAGGTCGGGACGGTACCAGGTCTTGTAGAACTTCTGCAGTTCTTCTGCGGGGAAGGTCTCAAGGCCTTCCTTCGTACCGATGATATTGCAGGTAGCGTACTTCGAACCCTTGAAGAGGTACTCGAACATCTGTTCGCGCATACGCCACTGCGAATTGCGGCGGGTACGCCACTCTTCGATGATGACGCCGCGTTCGAGGTCGATTTCCTTCGGGTCGTTGGTGACGAATGCAGAATAGTCGTGGATTGCCAGCAGCGCCGTGTCGATCATACCTTCACGGGTAGTCGGAAGGTTGTTGAACATATACATCGTCTGCTCAACGCCTGTCGATGCGTTGATGTTGCCGCCGAAGCTGGCTCCGATGCTCTGCATATAGTTGATGATACCCTTGCCGGGGAAGTTCTTGGTGCCGTTGAGGGCCATATGCTCCAGGAAGTGGGCGAGACCGTCCTGGTCGGGAGTCTCCTGGATGGCGCCGACATTGGTCATCAGATAGTATTCGCAACGGTCCTTCTGGGTGTCATTGTGCATAATGTAGTAAGTCAGACCGTTGGAGAGTTTGCCATAAAGCAGTGCGGGGTCCCTCTGGATGGCTCCGTTTGGATTGACCTGCGCAAAAAGCGATGCGGCAGCCATAAAGCCTGCCGCAAACGCAAAGATTATACGAAAAATCTTCATTGTTATTTTTCAAGTTTGTGAATTGCAAGACCGCTGCGGAGTTTCGGCTCGAACCAGGTCGTCTTCGGAGGCATAATATTGCCCGTGTCGGCAATATCGATCAGCTGCTTCATCGAGACCGGATAGAGTGCGAATGCCACAACCATTTCGCCGCTGTCGACGCGCTTGCTGAGTTCGCCCAGACCGCGGATACCGCCGACGAAGTCGATGCGGTTCGAAGTGCGGAGGTCGCCCAGGTTGAGAATCTTGTCGAATACGAGATTGGACAGGATGGTGACGTCGAGAACGCCGATGGGGTCATTGTCGTTGTATGTGCCGGGCTTTGCGGTAAGCGAATACCATACACCCTCGAAGTACATCGAGAAGTTGTGCAGACCTGCGGGACGGTAAGGCTCGGAGCACTTGCAGTGGCAAGGGAATTCACATTCGCACTTGCCGCCGTCCTTCGTGCAGTCGCAACGGCACTCGACGATGAAGTCTTTCTGCAGCGCCTCGAAGAACTGCTTTGCGCTCAGACCGTTGAGGTCCTTGACGACGCGGTTGTAGTCGATGATCTTGAGCTGGTTGTCAGGGAAGCAGACTGCCATAAAGTAGTTGTACTCCTCCTCGCCGGTGTGGTGGGGATTGAGCGCCTTCTTCTCTGCGCCGACGCGTGCGGCAGCAGCGGTACGGTGGTGACCGTCAGCTACATAGAATGCCGGAATACCTGCAAATATCTTGGTAATGCGGGCGATGTCCTTATCGTCGTCGATGACCCAGAGCTTGTGGCCGAAGCCGTCTTCGTCTGCGACGAAATCATACTCGGGAACGCGCGAGATATAGCGGAACATAATGGCGTCGATCTCCTCGTTGTCAGGATATGCGAAGAAAACGGGCTCGATGTTCGCGTTCTGGATGCGGACGTGAATCATACGGTCGTCTTCCTTCTCCTTGCGGGTGAGTTCGTGCTTCTTGATGGCTCCGGTAGCGTAATCCTCGGTATGTGCGCAGAGGATGATGCCGTACTGGGTGCGGCCTTCCATCGTCTGTGCATATACGTAGTAGCATTCCTTAGGATCCTGGACGAGCCAGCCCTTCTCCTGCCATTTCTTGAAGTTCTCGACAGCCTTGTCGTAGGTGCGCTGTTCGTGCTCGCCTGCGATGGGCTCGAAGTCAATCTCGGGCTTGGTGATGTGGAGGAGGGATTTCTCTCCTGCCTCTGCCTTAGCCTCGACGGAGTTCATCACGTCGTAGGGGCGTGCGGAAACAGCCTTGCAGATGTCCTTCGGGGGACGGATGGCTGCGAAAGGTTTTACCTTGACCATAATGCTATTTGTTTACCTGGAACGTACGGTCGCCTGTGGCGAAGAACTTGCAAATCTGGCGTGCTGCAGCAAGACCTGCGTTGATGTTGGCCTCTGCGGTCTCCGCGCCCTGCTTCTTGGGGGTTGCGAATACGCGTGCGCCGAATTTCTCCTTCATCTCATCCATCTTGACGGCTGCGATGTCGGTGACATACTTAAGGTCTTCGCGCTCTGCGAGAGTTGCGATAAGTTCATCCTCGTTGATGACTTCCTTGCGTGCGGTATTGACCAGGCAGGCACCCTTGGGCATACTGCCGACCAGTTTGCGGCCGATCGAGCCCTTGGTCTGCTCGGTTGCAGGGATATGCAGCGACAGGAAATCCGAATTTGCGTAGAGTTCTTCGATGCTTGCGACAGCCTTTACGCCGTCAGCAGCCATCTTCTCTGCGGGAACGAACGGGTCGAATGCGATAACGTTCATACCGAAGCCGTTCTTGGCGATCATAGCCACGAGGCGGCCGACATTGCCGTAGGCGTGGATACCGACGGTCTTGCCCTTGAGTTCGCGGCCGGTGCCGGGGGTGAACTGGTTGCGGCTCATATAGATCATAAGGCCGATGGCGAGTTCGGCGACGGCGTTGGAGTTCTGGCCGGGGGTGTTCATTGCCACGACACCCTTCTCCGTGCAGGCTGCAAGGTCGAGGTTATCGTAGCCGGCACCTGCGCGGACAACGATTTTCAGTTTGCCTGCAGCCTCGACTACCTCACGGGTAACCTTGTCCGAACGGACGATGAGGGCGTCAGCGTCTGCGACGGCTGCCTTCAACTGGCTTGCGTCAGTATATTTCTCGAGCAGTACGAGGGTGTGGCCGGCTTCTTCAACGATGCTGCGGATGCCGTCCACTGCAGCCTTTGCAAAAGGCTTCTCGGTAGCAACAAGTACTTTCATTGTATTGTCCTCCGATTATTTGTGAAGTTTCTCGAATTCCTTCATACAGTCAACGAGAGCCTGGACATCTTCCTTAGGGCAAGCGTTGTAGAGCGAAGCGCGGAATCCGCCGACGCTGCGGTGGCCCTTGATACCGACCATGCCGCGTTCCTTTGCGAATGCCATAAATTCATCCTGGAGGTCTTCGTGACCGGGAGCCATAACGAAGCAGACGTTCATAATCGAACGGTCTTCCTTGGCAGCGGTACCGACGAACAGGGAGTTGCGGTCGATCTCGTTGTAGAGGAGGTCAGCCTTCTCGACGTTGAGTTTGTGCATAGCTTCTACGCCACCGAGGCTCTTGACCCACTTCAGGGTTTCCTTCATTACGAAGATAGCGAACACCGGCGGGGTGTTGAACATTGACAGACCGTCGACGTGGGTGCGGTAGTCAAGCATCGTAGGCAGGTAACGGGTGACCTTGCCGAGGACATCCTTGCGGACGATTACGAAAGTGACGCCTGCAGGGCCGACGTTCTTCTGTGCACCACCGTAGATGAGGGCGTACTTGCGGACGTTGACCGGACGGCTCATAATGTCGGAAGACATATCGGCGACCAGGTTGACAGGGCAGTCCATATCGTACTTGATCTCGGTACCGTAGATGGTGTTGTTGGTCGTGATGTGGAAGTAATCTGCATCGGTAGGGATCTCATAATCCTTAGGGATGTAGCAGTAGGTCTTGTCGGCGCTGGATGCGACGCAGACAGCGTTGCCGATACCCTTTGCTTCCTTGAGGGCCTTCTTTGCCCAGACACCGGTCTCCAGATAAGCCGCCTTGTTCTCGAGGAGATTCATTGCGACCATAAGGAACTGAGTGGAAGCGCCGCCGCCGAGGAAGAGGATCTCGTACTCCTCGGGTATGTCGAGCAGCTCACGCCAGAGGGCGCGGGTCTCATCCATTACGGCATCCCATTCTTTGGAACGGTGAGAAACACATATAACCGGCATACCGGTACCGCTGAAGTCCTTGAGGGCTTCGATGGTGGCATCAATAGCGGCCTGCGGCAGAACGCAAGGGCCAGCGTTGAAGTTGTGAACCTTTTTCATTGTATGATTTGTTTTAAAAGTTTATAACCTTTTTTGCGGGTTTTGTTTATCTCGCAAATTTAACAAAGTCTTTTGATTAAAAAAATTATTAGTGAAACTAATAATCGATAATTGCCCAGCTCATCGATTCTTCGAATCCGGAGCAGCGGCTCAGGGGGACGCGGACGCTCATCGTGCAGACCGAATCGTAAGTCGGATCGAACGGCGCAAGACCTTGATCCTTTAGGCTTTTCATAACTTCCGTGGTCCTTTCGTAACCGAATCTCAGGATGTATGTGCGAGTGGCGGTTTTCTGCACCGTGACGGCATTGTCGAGGGCATCTGCCGTAGCTGTCTTATAAGCCCGGATGAGACCGGGAATGCCGAGTTTCGTACCGCCGAAATAACGCACTACGACGACCAGAATATCGCTCAGTCCGCGCGAGAGCAACTGCCCGTAAATGGGCTTGCCGGCCGATGAAGAAGGCTCGCCGTCGTCGTTTGCCCTCCAGCGGCTGCCGTCCGCACCCAGCCGCCACGCATAGCAGTGATGTTTCGCGTCGAAGTACTCTTTCCGCAGCGCCTGAAGATGTTCGCGTATCTGCTCTTCGCTTTCCACGGGGAATGCGAAAGCAAGGAATTTGCTGCTGAGTTCCTTGTAGGAGCCCCGCGCTTCCTGGGAAATACTCGCGTAACTGTCGATAATTTGTTCTGAAACAGTCGTCATTATGGTTGTAAAAGTAGCGATAATTTTCATAATTTTGCAATCAGAACACATTTAGAACGAGATTTTAATGCTATTCAGATTTCGTGCAACGCTGTCAGACAGCAAGTTTTTCTTCCGGATATACGATATAGACGGCAGCATCAGCCTGTTCGCCCTGCATAATTTCCTCCTCAATGATATGGATTTCTCCCCGGACCAGATGACTATGTTCGAAGGCCGTCCGGAGAATGGCCCCGCAAGCCGTTACGGTCTTTTCGACCTGGGCTGCGGATCAATGGACAAGGTGCATCTGGCGGATGTGATCGCACGCGGCGAAACGGAACTGCGTTATTATTTCAACCTCCGTTACGGCCGCTACCTGATTCTCAAACTTGAGGTAGAGGATGTGCCTGTAATTCCGAGAGTTTCCTATCCTCTGCGCGTAGATGAAAAGGGTGACAATCCCGATCAGTTCGCAGCAAAGTACGATGACCGCCTGCTCCAGGAGGCTGAGGCTGCGCGCCGGGCACCCGCGGCCCGCTCAGTTGCCGACGATGACGAGGATTTTGATGATGAAGACCTGGATGACGAGGACGCAGATGACGAAGAGGACGATGAAGAACTGATCGTCGACGAGTCCGAGATTTAACCTTCTTATATGGCCGAGCTGATCATAGTATTGGGCCCGACCGCCGTTGGCAAGACCGATTACAGCATCGACCTGGCGCTGCAATGCGGTTCTCCTGTGATATCCTGCGATTCGCGTCAGATTTTCAAGGAGATGCGTATCGGCACTGCCCAGCCGACCGCTGAGCAGTTATCAAGAGTAAAGCATTATTTCATCGCATCCCGTTCGGTAGAAGAGCCATATACGGCAGGTCTCTACGAACTGGACGCCCTTGCACTGCTGGACGAACTTTTCAAAACCCACGACCGGCTGGTAATGACCGGCGGTTCGGGGTTGTATATAGATGCGCTCTGCGACGGGCTGGATGCCTTTCCGGATGTGGATCCCGCCATTCGCGAGAGCCTGATCCAAAGGCTGGAAGAGGAAGGCCTCGCCCCGCTGCGCTTCGAATTGCAACGGCTTGATCCGCAGACTTATGCCACGATAGACCTGGCCAACCGTCAGCGTATCGTACGTGCCCTCGAAGTCTGTATCGGAACTGGCCGTCCGTTCTCTTCATTCAAGTCCCACGAGAGGGCACAGAGGCCGTTTGCAATCACGAAGATCGGACTGACACGACCGCGTGAGGAATTGTATTCCCGGATTGATATGCGTGTCGATCAGATGATAGCGGAAGGTCTTGAAAATGAGGTTCGTTCGCTATTGCCATACCGCGACCTTCCGGCACTCCGGACCGTCGGCTACAGCGAGATGTTCGACTATCTGGACGGTAAGATACCGTTCGAAGAGGCGGTTCGCCTTATCAAGCGCAACACACGCCACTACGCCAAGAAACAACTGAGTTACTGGCGGCGGGATCCTGCGATAGAGTGGAGGGATATCAGTTGCCCATCTCAGAGAGGAATTTGATCCTCACGAGCCGGACTTCTTCTTCTGTATAATCGGGACCGAGGGCGGCCATCGCATCTTCGACGGAATCCGTCTCTGCCTCTTCCTTGAAATAAGCGTAGATGTCTTCTACCTTGTATTCGTCAAGTTCCTGACTGATATAGTAATCCAGGCTTATCTTCGTGCCTGAACCGACGATGCTCTCGATTGCGTCGAGCAGTTCCGGGAACTCCATATGACGGGCCTCTGCAATGTCTTCCAGCGGCAGGCGGCGGTCGATGCCCTGGATGATCTGGACGCGCTCGGCGCTCTTGTTGGGGACGCTGCGGACTACGATGTCGTCGGGACGGATGATCTCGTTGTCCTCTACATATCTGGCGATCAGGTCCACGAACGGCTGGCCGAAGCGGGCTGCCTTGCCTTCGCCTACGCCCTGGCACTTCTTCAGCTCGTCGATGGTGACGGGGTAGAAGAGGGTCATATCTTCGAGCGAAGGATCGCTGAAAATAATCCACGGCGGCAGGTTGAGTTTGTGGGACTGCTCCTTGCGGACATCCTTGAGAATTGCGAGCAAAACGGGATCGCCGGCGCTGTCGCCCTGATGCCTTACGCTGGAAGCAGCCGGGGAATCGTCGTCGTCATCGTCCTCTCCGTCCACGAACTCGCGGTCTTCGGTAAATCTCACAGGATGAGGATCCTGCATAAACTGGCGGCCCTTCTCGGTGACCGAGATAAGTCCGTATCGTTCGATATCTTTCTCCCGATAGTGGAATATGACGCCCTGACGGATGATGCCCGTCCAGTATTTGACCGTCTTGTCGCTGCCGATGCCGAAATAGGGGCTCTCGTCGTGGTTGTAGGAGTTTATGATGGCGCTGTCCACGCCTGCGAGTATGTTGGCCAGATGCTCGATGCGGAACAGTTCCTTGAGCGAAGTTATCAGTTTTATGACTGTCAGCAGATCCTTCTGCCCGTCGAACCTCGACCACGGGTGGAGACAGTTGTCGCAGGCGCCGCAGTTGGGCTCGTCGTAATCCTCGCCGAAATAATTGAGCAGAATCTTGCGCCGGCATTGATTGGACTCGGCGTAACTCATTGTCTCGTTGAGCAGCTGCTTGCCGATCTCCTGATCCGACAAGGGACGGTTCTGCATAAATTTCTCAAGTTTGAGAATATCCTTATGGCTGTAGAATGCGATGCACTGTCCTTCCTTGCCGTCGCGGCCGGCACGTCCCGTTTCCTGATAGTAACCTTCCAGGCTCTTGGGAATGTCATAATGGATGACGAAACGGATATCCGGCTTGTCGATGCCCATACCGAATGCGATGGTAGCCACTATCACGTCCACTTCTTCCATCAGGAACGCATCCTGGTTGTGCGAACGGGTAGCGGCATCCATTCCGGCGTGGTATGCCACGGCGCGTATGCCGTTGACGTTGAGCAGCTCCGCAATCTCTTCTACCCTGCGGCGGCTGAGGCAGTAGATGATGCCGCTCTTGCCGGGATTCTCGCGGATGAATTTGATTATGTCGCGGCGGGTATTCGATTTGTCGCGGATCTCGTAGTAGAGGTTGGGGCGGTTGAATGATGACTTGAATACCTTCGCCTCGGTCATCTTGAGATTCTTCTGGATATCCGACTGCACCTTCGGAGTCGCGGTGGCGGTGAGTGCTATGATCGGCGCCAGTCCGATGTCCTGCACTATCTCGCGGATGCGGCGGTATTCAGGCCTGAAATCGTGGCCCCATTCGGAAATGCAGTGGGCCTCGTCAACTGCGTAGAATGATATGTTGATGCTCTTGAGCAACTGGATGTTCTCATCCTTGGTCAGCGACTCGGGAGCAACGTACAGAATCTTGGTTATGCCGCTCAGCAGGTCGTCCTTGACTTCCTTTATCTGGGCTTTGTTGAGGGAAGAATTGAGGAAATGTGCAACTCCCTGGTCGAGGTGGCTCAGGCCGCGGATGGCATCCACCTGGTTTTTCATCAGCGCGATGAGCGGTGAAATGACTATCGCCGTGCCGGGGAGACATAGCGCGGGGAGCTGGTAGCAGAGCGATTTGCCGCCGCCGGTAGGCATCAGCACAAACGCGTCGCCGCCAGCAATCAGGTGACGGATAATCTCTTCCTGCTGACCTTTGAACTTATCGTAGCCGAAGAAGTTCTTCAGTTTCGAATATAATTCCTCTGTAGTAACCTGCATTTCCGGCTCTTTTGCTTTGCTAATTTAGCAAATAAAAACCTTTCTGCGAAATTTTTTTTAGCCAAAAATGGTATATTTGCATCCCAGTATAATAAGGTATAAATATTAATCAGTAATATTCAGTTAACTATGAAAGCAATCAAGACAATCGCAATTGCAGCACTCTGCATCCTGGCGCTCTCATCTTGCGCCCGTTACACTTCCAACGAGAAGCGTCCCGCAGGTGTTACCGCACAGGATGTAAATGAGGCCAGCTATATGATTGGTTACAACTTCGGACAGTTCATCGCAGGCAACAAGATGGGCGCTCTCAACCTCAATCTTATCGACAAGGGTATCAAGGACGCCTGCAAGGGTGTCGAGATTGACGACGAAGAGTTTATGTCCGTGATGGACGGCTATATGGAGAAGGTCCGTACCGCACTCAAGGACGCAAACGCTGCCGAGGCAGAGAAGTTCTTCGCCAAGAACAAGGACGCAGAGGGTGTCGTCACCACCGAGTCCGGCCTCCAGTACAAGATTCTCCGCGAAGGTAACGGTGCATTCCCGACAATGGAAGACAAGGTTGAGGTCAACTACGAAGGTGCTCTCCTCGACGGTACCGTCTTCGAGTCTTCTTTCGAATCCGGTCAGCCTGTCCAGTTCGGTCTCACCCAGGTCATCAAGGGCTGGGGCGAAGGTCTGCAGTACATCAGCGAGGGCGGCGAGATTATGCTCTGGATTCCTGCTGACATCGCTTACGGCGAGTATGGCGCAGGTGCGGCTATCGGCCCCAACCAGGCAATCAAGTTCCGCGTTGAACTGATCAAGATCATCAAGGAAGAAGAGACTGAAGAGACGAAGTAATCTCTTTAAGTCATTGTCCTTCTGAAGGATTGCCGGAGCGCCATAGGCGGCATTTACCGCTGGGCGCTCCGTGCATCGTAAAAGAAAAGAACGGGTATGGACCTTTTTCGCAGGATATTGGGTTACGCCAAGCCGTATGGTCGGTATTGGCCGCCGTACCTGCTCCTGTCCATACTTTCGCTTATATTCGGCATAGCAAATTATGCCCTGCTCGGGCCGATGCTTTCGGTGCTTTTCGAGCAGGATACCGTGACTTCGGCCGCCGCTTCCGCGCCCCAGGCGTCGTTGAGCATAGCCTACGTAAAGGATCTCTTTTCGTGGGAAATGGCCCGCATTGGCCAGGCGCACGGTACTGTGGGCTGCCTGATTTTCGTCAGCCTGATGCTGGTCGCGGCCTGTCTGCTTGCCAACCTTTGCCGCTATCTCTCGCAGCGCATCCTGGTCAATGTCAAGACCGAGGTGATGCAGCGCCTTCGCGGCGAACTTTTCTCAAAAATTGCATCGCTGGATGTCGGATATTTCAAGGACCGTCGCAAGGGCGACCTGCTTTCGAGTCTTTCCAACGATGTCTCGGAGATACAGAACAGCGTAGCCGGCAGTTTCCACATCATTTTCCGCGAACCGGTGCTGGTCATCGGTTTCCTGGTGATGCTGTTCTATATGTCGGCACGCCTGACGCTTGTCTCGCTTATCGCACTTCCCATAACGGCATTCGTGGTAACGCGCATCACGCGCTATCTGCGCTCAGGTTCGGTCGAGACGCAGAGCCTGCTGGGCGATATTCTCACCCAGTTTGACGAGGCGGTTTCCGGCTCGCGCATCATCAAGGCGTTCAACGCCCGCGGCTATGTTACGGACCGTTTCGAAAGGACCAACCGCCGTCACCGCGACGTTTCCCGCCGCGTTTTCTACCGGCAGGAACTGGCATCACCGACTTCCGAATTCCTCGGCATAACGGTCGGTGCGGTAGTGCTCTTCTACGGAGGCTGGCTCAACCTTCACGGCCAGTTGGGAATGAGTTGGGAGGCGTTTGTCGTCTATATTATGTTCTACTGGAAAGTCCTCGAGCCCGCCAAGGCCATCAGCAAGTCATACGCCGATATCCGGCGCGGCCTGGTTTCGGGACAGAGGGTTTTCTCGATTCTGGATTCCGAACCGGCAGTCAAGGATGCTCCTGACGCAATGCCGCTCGACGGATTCAACGAAGCCATCCGATATAACGGGGTTTCGTTCTCATATCCCGGTACTCCGGTCCTCAAGGACATCGACCTGGAGATAGGGAAGGGCAGGATGGTGGCTGTCGTAGGTCCCTCCGGGGCCGGTAAATCAACCCTTGCCGACCTCTTGCCGCGTTTTCAGGACGTTACCGGCGGATGCATTACCATTGACGGAAAAGATATCCGCAAAGTGCGTCTGGAAGACCTGACCGCACTGATGGGCATCGTGCCGCAGGATCCCATTCTTTTTAACGATACCGTTTTTGCAAATATAGCCTTCGGTCGTCCCGGCGCAACTGCCGGGGAGGTGGCCGAAGCTGCACGAGTCGCTCACGCCGACGAATTCATCGACAAGATGGCTGACGGATATCAGACCGTCATCGGCGACCGTGGCGTCAAACTCTCCGGCGGACAGCGGCAGCGCATAGCCATTGCACGCGCCGTGCTCAAGAATCCGCCAATCCTCATCCTCGACGAGGCGACTTCCTCTCTCGATACCGAGAATGAAAGGCTCGTGCAGGATGCACTCTCGCGGCTGATGGGCGGCCGTACGACGCTTGTCATCGCGCACCGCCTCTCGACCATCCGCCACGCTGACCTTATAGCAGTCCTTAACGACGGCCGCATCGTTGAGAGCGGCACGCACGAGGAACTGACGGCCCGCGGCGGCATTTATTCAAGACTCTGTGAATTACAAGAATTCTCATAAACAATGAAGAAATCATTCAATAAACAACTCGAACAAAGTTTCCGTGACCACTGGGACCGCCCTGCGCTCTCCAATTATCACGGTGCAGTGACAACCTATGCCCAGCTGGCAGAGAAGATTGCCAAGATTCATATTATGTTCGAGTCCTGCCACGTAAAGAAAGGCGACAAGATTGCCATCTGTTCAAAGAACCAGGCTACCTGGCCGGTGGCATTCCTGGCTTCGCTTACTTACGGTGCAGTGCCCGTTCCGATTCTCAACGAATTCAAGCCGGGCAGTATTCATCACATTGTCAATCACAGCGACTCGATAGTCCTCTTTGTGGGTGACAACATCTGGGATACCATCTCCATCGCGGAGATGCCCGGTGTCGAAGCCTGCTTCAACCTCAATTCCCTGGATCTGGTTTACTACAAGAGGGACGTGTATTACGGACTGTTCACGCACATTGACGATGTATTCAAGTCGCGTTACCCGTCCTTCTCGCCTTCGGACCTCAATTACTATCAGGACAGCCCGGACGAGTTGGCGATGATAAGTTATACTTCCGGCAGTACCGGTTTCTCGAAGGGCGTTATGCTGCCTTACCGTTCGCTCTCGTTCAACGTGGCTTTCGCATACCGTGCGGAACCTCATATGAACGAGGAGTCGCGAATGGTGGCGATGCTGCCTACGGCGCATATGTACGGCCTTCTTTTCGACCTGCTGTACGAGATGCATATCGGTGCGCACGTGGTGTTCATTACCCGTCTGCCCAGCCCGAGAGTCGTTATGCAGGCTATGGATGAGATCAAACCGGATGCAGTCGTGCTGGTTCCGATGATTATCGAGAAGATTTACAAGACGACGCTGTTGCCTATCATCAGCAAGAAACGCATCAAGTGGTTCCTCTCCGTGCCTCGCGTCAACCGTGTGATACTCAATAATATCCACAAGGAGATGATGAAGGCCTTCGGAGGCAATTTCAAGGAAGTGCTTGTCGGCGGTGCGCCGCTTAACCGCGAGGTCGAGGCATTTATGCTCCGCATCCGTTTTCCGTTCACCGTAGGTTACGGTATGACCGAGTGCGGTCCGATTCTGACCTATATCCCTCATACCGAGGCACGTCTCTATTCGTGCGGCAAGCCTGTCAAGGATATCAGCATCCGTGTCGATTCGCCGGATCCGGCCAAGATTCCCGGCGAACTTCTGGTCAAGGGCCCCAACGTATTCTTGGGCTACTACAAGAACGAAGAGGCAACCAGCGCCGCATTCGACGCTGACGGCTGGTTCCATACCGGCGATATGGGCGTTATGGACAAGGACGGCTACCTCTATCTAAAGGGCCGTTGCAAGAGTATGATTCTCGGCCCTTCGGGTCAGAATATCTATCCCGAGGAAATCGAGAGCAGCTTGAATAACCTGCCGTATGTAGGTGAAAGCCTCGTGATCGATGACGACGGCGTGCTGACAGCCCTGATTTATCCGGATTTCGCACTTATGGAGGAGGACGGCCTGGACCAGAATCAGGTGCTGAAGATTCTCGAGGACGAGGTCAGTGCAGTAAATATCACCTTCCCCGAGTATTATGCAGTCAGGAAGGTGGAAATCTTCCCGGAAGAGTTCGAGAAGACTCCTAAACGCAATATTAAACGCTATCTGTACCAGCGATAATATGAACGAAAAGCAGAATAAGTTTGACAAGAGTTATCTTGAGATGGCGGAGGTCTGGTCGCGCAATTCGTATTGCGTCCGCCGCAAGGTCGGTGCGCTGATAGTCAAGGACCGGATGATCATTTCCGACGGCTACAACGGCACCCCTTCGGGCTTCGAGAATGTCTGCGAAGACGAGAACGGAGTGACCAAGTCGTACGTGCTTCACGCCGAGGCGAACGCCATCACCAAGGTCGCGAAGAGCGGCAACAGCAGCGAAGGCTCGACGCTCTACGTTACGGCTTCTCCGTGCATCGAATGTGCGAAACTCATAATCCAGTCCGGCATCAGCCGTGTCGTCTATCGCGACGAATATCGTTCCCGCGACGGCATCGAACTGCTTCAGCGTGCCGGTATAAAGGTGGATCATTATGGAGAATAACAATAACGGATATCGCGTCCTGACGGTTGTTATGGGCATCCTGATGCTCATAATGCTCGGTTATATCATTTTTACGCGTTCCGCTTCGAATCAGAATACCATTGCTCCTTCATCGAGTGTGGAATGGTCCAAACTCAACGCAATCCTCGGGACGGTTTCGGAGAATTATGTCGATCCCGTCGACCAGAAGGCTGTCACCGAGACCATTCTGCCCGATATAATGCACCAGTTGGATCCGCACTCCATCTACCTGCCTCCGCAGGATCTGAAGGCGGCCGACGAGGAACTTCAGGGCGGTTTTGACGGTATCGGAATTATGTTTACCGTGCCCAATGATACCGCGGTTGTCTCTACCGTGATTACCGGCGGTCCTTCGGAGCGTGCCGGCCTGCTTACGGGCGACCGCATTATGAAGGTCGATACCGTGGATATCGCCGGCGTCGGAATGCCCCAGGATTCGATGGTGCGCCTGATGCGCGGGCGCCGCGGCACGAAAGTCCGCATCACCGTGCAGCGTGACGGCGAGCAGGTGCCATTTGACATTGTCCGCGACAAGATTCCCGTCAACAGCGTTGACGTGGCGTTTATGGTCAATGATACCACGGCATATATCAAGCTTTCCAAATTTGCCCGCACGAGTTACTACGAGGTGCTGAAAGCGGCCCTCAAGATGCGTGAAGAAGGTATGAAGCATCTGATTCTGGACCTTCGCGACAATACGGGCGGCTATATGGACCAGGCTCTTCTGATATGCAACGAATTCCTTGAGGAAGGTGAACTCGTGGTCTATATGGAAGGTGCCCACCGCCAGCGCCAGGATGTCTATGCCGACGGCAAGGGCCTCTTCAAGGAGATCGGTCTGGATATTCTTATCAATGAATCTTCCGCTTCTTCGAGCGAAATCGTGGCCGGTGCGATGCAGGACAATGACCGTGCTACCATCTACGGCCTCCGTTCGTTCGGCAAGGGCGTCGTGCAGGAGCCGTTCTATCTTACCGACGGTTCCGGTATCCGCCTGACCGTGGCGCGCTACCATACACCTACGGGCCGCTGCATCCAGAAGCCCTACAGCGAGGATTACGAACTTGATTTGCTCGAGCGTTACCGCCACGGCGAAATGATGTCGGCCGACAGCATCCCCGTCAATGATTCTCTCCGCTACGAGACACCGGGAGGACGAGTGGTATATGGCGGCGGCGGTATCGTGCCGGATGTTTTCATTCCGCTTGATACGACGGGCGTTACCGATTTCCTCGTAAAATGCAACCGCCAGAGCCTGCAGGTGAAGTTCGCCAACAATATTACCGATCAGCATCGTGCGCGTATGCGCGGCATTACCAAGATGAGCGAACTGGAACAGTTCTTCAGCGAAATGGATCTGAAGACTCTCTTCCTGAATTTTGCCGCAGGTTACGACGTCCGTCCTGAAACCGGTGACTGGGAGATTTCCGGAGATATTATCCTTACGCAGGTAAAGGCGCTTATAGGCCGTTACACTGCAATGGGAGATGAGGCATTCTATCCTATCTGGATCAATATCGACTCGACCGTACAGGCTGCGATAGAGGGCCGGAAGGCTGATTCGCCAACGGGCCAGTAGCACTACTGCGCTACGAAACGATAAACTATCTCACCGCTCTGGGGTTCCGGGGCGGTGTTTTTTGCTGAAAAGCGGGAACGCATCGCGGCTTCGACCGCATATTCCTGCAACTGCGAATCAGTGGACGATGCGCCGGGAATGACCTTGGCGGAGATTACGCGGCCGCTGCGGTTGACTTCTATGGCCACATATACGTCGCCTCCGGCAAATCCTTTGTATGCCGGAACCGGCAGGGTGCGGGCCTTGCGGCCTTCGAGGGTGTAGGAGAGGACAGACGGACCGCGGTAGGCCGGTGTATCTTTTGAAGGTTCGGTGTCCTTGTTGTCCAGATCCACGCGGTCCTCGGCCTTTTCTTCTTCGCGCATCGCTTCCGCCTTGGCTGCATCCAGTTTGCGCTGGAGTTCGTCGGCCTCCTTGTAAATGCTCGAAGGATCCTTGTACCTGTCGTCTTTGAGCTGCGCGCCTGCATCTACGCGGATATTGCGGATGCTCTGGCGGGATGCGCCGATCTGTTCGTCGAGAGCTTTCGATACTTCTTCGCGGATCTGCATCTGCTGTTGCTCCCGTTCGAGGTTTTCCTGGCTCGTGAAGTCCAGGACAAATGTATTCTCGCGGCGGCTGACGGCGCCTATGGAGAGGAGAAGCAGCACAATGAGAACGCCGAGATGAAATGCGATAGTCGTGTACACCCCGGCTTTCTTCTCTTTACTTTGCTGCCGCTTCTGAGAGTCCATAACGGAATCAGCTGCCTGACTCTTCCTCCTCTGCCTTCAACTTCAAAATATTGCGGATCGTGGCAACGAGGATGTTGATGGCAACGCGGTTGTGTCCGCCCTGAGGAACGATGATATCTGCGTAGCGCTTGCTCGGCGCGATAAACTGCAGGTGCATCGGCTTGACCGTCTTGGTATAGCGGTCCATTACCCATTCCACGTCCTTGCCGCGTTCGCGGATGTCACGTGCAATGACGCGCATCAGGCGGTCGTCATCATCTGCATCTACATATACCTTGATGTCCATCAGGTCCATCAGCGGTTTGCAGGTGAAGATCAGAATACCTTCGATGATGATGATAGGGGCGGGGGATATGTGGACGGTCTCGCTTTCGCTCCGGGTGCAGGTGATATACGAATAGACGGGCTGCTCGATGTCCTGGCCTTCTTTAAGGCGCTTCACGTTTTTCGTCAGCAGTTCCCAGTCGATAGCGTTTGGATGGTCAAAGTTCAGGGCCTGGCGCTCTTCGAGGGGCAGGTGGCTCTGATCCTTGTAGTAGGAATCCTGGGATACGATTACGATGTGATCGTGAAGCCTTTCGGCCAATCTTTTGGCAACTGTAGTCTTGCCGGAACCGGAACCTCCGGCGATACCGATGATTAGCATATTAGAATTCTGCGGTTTTGGGTGTTCTGGGGAAAGGTATTACGTCGCGGATGTTGGACATACCCGTAACGAAGAGCAGCAGGCGCTCGAAACCGAGGCCGAAACCGCTGTGCGGGCAGGTACCGAAACGGCGGGTATCGATGTACCACCAGAGGTTGGTGGTGTCCATACCGAGTTCCGCGATACGCGCGTTGAGCTTCTCGAGCGAGGATTCACGCTCCGAACCACCGATGATCTCGCCGATCTTCGGGAAGAGCACGTCGGTGCCGCGAACGGTGCGTCCGTCGTCGTTCTGCTTCATATAGAATGCCTTGATATCCTTCGGATAATCCGTCAGGATGACAGGACGGCCGAAGTGCTTCTCGACCAGGTAGCGCTCGTGTTCGCTCTGCAGATCTACGCCCCAGGATACGGGGAATTCGAACTTCTGGCCGGATGCCGTCAGGATGTCGATGGCCTCCGTGTAGGTAATCCTTACAAACGGGGTGTCGAGCACGCTCTTGAGACGGTCGATGAGTTCGTTGTCGATCATCTTGTTGAGGAATGCGAGATCGTCGCCGCAGTTGTCGAGGGCATAGCGTACGAGGTACTTGATGAATTCCTCTTCGAGGTCCATCAGGTCGTTTACATCGTAGAATGCCATCTCGGGCTCAATCATCCAGAACTCGGCCAGGTGGCGCGGAGTGTTGGAGTTCTCAGCGCGGAACGTGGGGCCGAAGGTGTAGATGTCGCCGAGAGCCGTCGCTCCAAGTTCGCCTTCCAACTGGCCGCTGACGGTCAGCGAGGTGAAACGGCCGAAGAAATCCTGGCTGTAATCGACCTTGCCGTCTTCCGTGCGGGGCAGATTCTCGGGATCAAGAGTCGTGACCTGGAACATCTCGCCTGCGCCTTCGCAGTCCGAAGCCGTAATCAGCGGGGTGTGCAGATAGACGAAGCCCTTGTCATTGAAGAACTTGTGGATGGCAAAAGCCATCGCGTGGCGAATGCGGAGCACTGCGCCGAATGTATTTGTACGGGGACGCAGGTGTGCGATCTCCCGAAGGAATTCCATAGTGTGGCCCTTCTTCTGAAGGGGATATGTCTCAGGATCAGCCGTGCCGAGCACCTCTATGGAGGATGCCTGAATCTCCACTGACTGTCCGCTGCCTATCGACTCTACGAGCTTTCCCTTGACGGCGAGGCAAGCGCCTGTAGTCACCTGCTTGAGCAGCTCTTCGTCGAAGGCTGCAAGATCGCAGACGACCTGAATGTTGTTGATGGTCGAACCGTCGTTGAGGGCGATAAATGCAACGTTCTTGTTGCCACGCTTCGTGCGGACCCAACCTTTGGCAATGACCTCACTTCCGGGGGTCTCTTGCAGTAATTGTTTAATCTTCTTGTGCATATAGGATAAAAAGAAGGGTGACACGAGGGCCACCCTTCTTGATTAGCGGATTATTTACTTCCGCCCTGACGGGCGCCGTACATTATCTTGAGGGCCGAGCAGCGGCGGAGCTCCTGTTTGACATCCGTGATAATACCCATACGGGTATCCTTGTCAGCCTTGAGCGAAACCGTCATCAGCGGGCGTTCATTCTCGCTGAGATTCTCACGCTCTGAAGCGATGAAGTCGCGGATGTCGTCAATGGTGCGGAACGCATCGTTGAGCTGGATACGGGATTCGGTACCGTACTGTGCACGGTACTGCATCGTAGGCTGGCCGATGTAGATGTAGCCGCCGAAGGAGGCCCAGTCGGGATAATAGGCG
>CAMZIP010000014.1 GCA_947307265.1 uncultured Bacteroidales bacterium
CAGGAAGCAAGAAAGGGAGACGTTTGCAGCATCCCCCTTTCCGAACGGCCTCATCGCGGAGACCGCGTATATCTTTACCAGTAACCGCTACTCTACCTTGATTCTCTGTACATAGGTGGTCGTAACGCCGCCGATGGTGCATTCTGCCTTGATGGTATGCTTGCCGGCAGGGAACCTGACGCGGGAATCGGTCACATTCTTGCCGTCGACATACCACACCACCTCTATATCATCAGGCACGGCACGGGTATTGTCGATATAGAGATCGACGTACTTGCCGGCGGTGTAATTCTTTTCGACGTGGATCATCGGATGGTCATAAGCGGGAATGTACGTGTTGAACAGTACTTGATTGTCGCTGTTGTTCTTAAGTATCATCGGCGTATAATCCGACGGATCGGTGGATCCGACAGCTGCATAGTACACTGCTATGCGGTCACCGAATGCCGGGATCTGCTTGATTTCGGGGTTGACGCCGCTGGTATAATTGGCATACGAACGCGAAGAGAATGTATTGGGATAATAATTGGTCGTATAATACTTGGGAGTGTACCAGTAATCGGCCATCCATACCCGGAAATAGACTTTCTGCGTGAAATAACCGGAATTGAATGCGCTGAACTTAATGGAAATCTTATCGCCCTTCTCAAGGTCGTCAGTACTGTCGCTCTGCGAGAGACCTTCCGTGGACGATGTGTAATACAGCGAGAAGGTCATTGCCGAACGTCCGCCGGCATCAGGCCGAAGATTGAAATTGGCCGTCTGTCTTGCCGAATAGTTGTGGGATGACGAAGGAGTCAGTGCGGAAAGGGAGTAAAAACCATTGTTGTTGCCGCCCCATCCCCAGTTGAAACGGACTCTCTCGTCAGAATCATAACCGTCGGCAAGGAAAGAGTGACCGCCGCCGGTATCAGGATTGTAACCGGAGTAAGCGACGGGATGGTTGTTATCCAAAGATTCCTTGATACGCTGGAACCACTCCGACTCGGTATGGCCTGCGCGTGCATAGAACGTCGCAGACGAATCGTAGTCAAAGTTCTTGATCAGGCCGCGGGCACCGTCAACGGTAGAAGCACCTGTGGAAGATGTACCGTAAGTAGCCCTGACCATAACACCGACGTCGAACATCAGCTGGGCGACGGCATTTGCCTGTGCATCAGTATAAGAGACATTCTTGTATGTATGCAACATATTGTCCCAGTCATAAACGGCTGTCAGTTCGTGACCGGGCTGATTGTAAGTGACGCCGTCCTTCGTGTAGCTGTAATCGGGAAGCGTGCCGTGGCCCTTTGCGGGGTACTTATAGAAGTACATCAGCTCCGAAAGGGCCGTAGCGACACATCCTGTGTACGTGGCCTTGCCGCCGATCGTGGGGCAGTAACGGTTGTAGGGAGCAGTCTGGTTCCAGGTCGCAGTGTTGAGGTTGACGATGGTCGTCGCCTTGCGGATGCGTCCGCCGCGGAGATCGTCCCAGAGGCGGGCGGTTTCCTCGTCCGCCTCTGCGGCGTTCTCCAGGCCGGCAATCTGCTCGGCATATTCGTCAAACCAGCATTTGATCTGCTCCGGCATACCTACCACCTCGAACGAACCTTCGTCGCTCCAGGCAAGGATGGGCCGTGCGCGATCATCGCCCGCAATGACCACAAATCCTCCTTCCGAACCGTTGAATACATAGTATGCCGGTGCGTAAGGACCCTTGGTTTCTACCCCGCCGCTCCATACGAGGGTGGCGGAAGAAGACTTGGTCTGGCTGCCGAAATAAATGTCGGCCATAGCCTGCGCCTCCCTGGTGCTGATGACATCAGCCTTCAAAGGAAGATACGCCGCCATTAATATGAGGAGGATTGCAGCCTTGCGTTTCATAATTAAAGAACTGTGATTTTCTGAATAAGTGTCTTGGGATTCTTGTCAGAACTGGATGACTTGACGACAGCCTTGACGGTATGTACGCCACTGGTCAGTTTGACATACTTACCGGTCACAGAACTACCGTCGAAGGACCAGGTGACGCTGTACGGATCTTCCTCGAGGTTGACAATCTGCAGGTCGAACAGTTCACCTGCCTCGTATGTCTCCTTGGGGCAATAGATCATAGGACGCTCGTAGAAATAGATAGCACCTTTGGTATCTGAGACATAATACTTCTCAACAATACACGGGCGCCATTTTTCACCCCAGCTTCCGTACACTATGGTCAGGCGGTCGCCGGGAAGCGGCTGCTGGCTGATGGTACAGTCGAGTTCATTTCCGTCTGAAAAGCCATAAACGTATTCAGGGTCGAAATTATCCTTGTAAACGTTGGAGACAAACTCTACGACATTGTCATTTGCATCGACAATTGCTGCAGCGTAAAGCATATCAAAAGGCTCATAGCCGTAAGCCCAGACATAGTTGCAGCCGAGTTTGAAAGACTGGCCGACCTCGGTGGAACCGGAAACGATCTTGAGGCCATAATAGGGCTCGCTGCTGCCGGTATTGTAACCCATAATGAACAGGTCGCCTACGCGGAATGAGGACGACGTTGCGGGCTTGATGCCGAAGGTTGCGTCCTGATAATAACTGAAGTCATCATCGCTGGAACTGCTGGTACGGAATGCGGACATTTCGAAAAATCCGTTGTCGCTGCCGCTCCAGCCCCAGTTGACATAGAACTTGCCGTCGCTGTCATAACCGTCCACGACAAATTCGTGACCGTTGCTTCCGTATGAGTTGGAAGCGCCCATAACGACGGGCATATTGTTGTCAAGGTCGTTCTTGAGCAGGGCATTCCATTCCGAATCACGGATCTCGTCGCGATATACGATATGGATGCAGGAGTCATAACCCATATAATTGATCAGACCTGCACCGATGGCCTCGCTCATCGCGCCTGAGCCCTGATTGGAGTATTCCATCTGGACCATTACGCCGACATCGCGCATCAGCCTTGCCACGGCATTGCCTTCTTCTTCGGTATAGCTGCCGGTGTACGTATTGCGCATCTTGTCCCACTTATAGGTTTCGGTAAGTTCGTAACCGGAAATGGTGATGTTCTTGGAGCTGAGCTTATACGAATAGCTCGGCAGAGTACCGGTACCCTTGACAGGCCACCTGTGGTGATACATAACCTCTGCCGTTGCAGTTGCGACACAACCGGTGTAAGGACGAGAGGACTGACCTCCAACAATGCTGCAATAGTTGTTGTAAGGTGCGGTCTGGTCCCAGAGAGGAGTGCTGAGCGCAACTACAGGAGTAGCCATACGGATATTCTTGCCTTCCTCGAAACGTTTCCATTCCTTTGCGGTCTCGGAATCCTGCTTGAGGCCCTTGTCGCGCATATAAGCAATCTGACGCTCGTACGATTCGAACCAGGTGCGGATATTATCCGGCATTCCTTCGGTAACGAATTTGCCGTCAAACGAATAACCGAGGACGGGAATTGCCACGTCATCACCGGAGACAACCAC
Organism: uncultured Bacteroidales bacterium; assembly: GCA_947307265.1. Classification (GTDB taxonomy): domain Bacteria; phylum Bacteroidota; class Bacteroidia; order Bacteroidales; family UBA932; genus Cacconaster. Next base: position 3,447 of record CAMZIP010000014.1, read on the forward strand.
GAATCCGCTGCCTTCCTCTTCGAAGACATAGAGTGCGGGAGACTCGATGCCGGCGCGTGTCATTTCAATAGAACCGGTCCATACCAGACGCGGAGATGAAGACTTGGTAGCATTTACCCTGAAGAACGAGGAAGCCACGCCAGCGGCGCGGTTAGCGTCCACAGGTCCTGCAAATACCGGAGCTGCGAGAGCCAGAGCGGCCAAAAAGAATATAACTTTCTTCATAACCAGACTCCTTATTCAGCTATCTTGTTGATCACAAAACCGAGTTTGTCAGTAGCATCCTCGATCCACAGGCGATTGCCGTCCGCCTTGACTACCGTACAAGAGTGCGAAGTAGTCGTTGCGCCGCTTTCGTCAACGTGATAGTAAGTGACGTTCACGCTGCCGCCAACTTTCGGGATAATTGCCGTAGCGAGAGTAATATCGCTGACATAACCGCGGAGAACGCTCTGGATACCGAAGGTGAATGAAGATGAAGTGGACTGCACCATATACTGATCCTGGAACTCCACATAGGTGTGGATTGCAGCAGGAGTCGAACCGGAAATATCGTACACACCCCATTCGGTAACATCTTCATACCAGCTTGCCGGAGCAGCCTCGACGACATTTGCCTTGCCGGCGGCAATCAGAGCGGCTACGTCAATCGGCATATTGTAGCGATAACCCGTCGAATAAGCCTTGGAAGCATTGACATCGACCTGAACTTCGTGCTTGTCGGTGAATGCCTTGATGGAAATGGCATCGCCGCTTGCGACAGTCGGAGCAATAAACATCCAAGCCTCGACCGGAGTACCGGAAGCGAGGGTTACGGGTGACGCAAAATTGAGGACCACCTTGGAAGCGCCGCCCGATGCGAATGCCGGAACGGCAGCATTGTTGGTGATATCCAGGGTATAGTCGCCTGCGAGAACCTTGCCGGAAACCTCCATAGAAATGGAGTTGAGGACATCACCGTTGAGGGTGTTGTTCGGCGTGAAGACAAAGTGCAGGAGCACGAGCCTCTGGCTGAAATTGAACTGATAGCCGGCTGATGCGCTGCCGCCGGAAAGAACGGTACCGGACTTGACGTCAAGCGTCATATCGGGCTGGCCGTAGGCAGGCTGAGTCTGCGTATCAGGCAGGTTGAGAGCTACGGCCTTGGCATTGTTGCCTGCGCCGGAGGTGTAAGGGAAATAAGCATACTGGGGAGCACCCGAGAGGGAGCCCTTGAAAATACCGTCGGTCGAACCAGCGGATTCTCCTACCAAAGTGAAAAGGCCCTGAGAACCGGTCGTGCCTGAATAGACACCGATCTGGTCTGCAGTTGACCAACGGGTGATGAAGCCGCCGGCGTCAAGCGTCGTCTTTGCGACATCTTCATCCAAGGATACGAAAACAGTGTATTTCTGGGAATCAACCAGTTTCTCCAGATCTTTACTGGCATTTTGGCAGCCGCTCAGCACCGCGAGCAGCAAAGCCATTGAAATAAATACTTTCTTCATCGCAGTTTGAGTTACTTAGAATCTGTAAAACGGTCGAATTCACCCCAGCTTGTTTCGAAACCATCACCACCGTCAGAATAAGAAGAGGCGATAAGCTTCTGGAAACCGACTGTGATCCACGTCACGTCAGGAGTCCGATAATTTTGATTTTTCATAAAGTTGAGGATAATGATTTATTTATTTTGATTATTGTCCGGAATGAGTGTGACTTCGCCTGACAGCCAGCGGTCCAGAGCCTTTGACAGCTGTGTATCTGTCTTGACTGCAAACCAGTTGCCTGCGGCGGAATAATAGTATCGGGTTACGATCTCCTGCTCGATCAGGGGACGGATATCGTCCTTAAGGAGGCGCAGGAGCGTAATCTTGTCAAGTTTGAAACGGGATGCCAGTTCTTCGACATCGCTGCCGTAACTGTCCTTCAGACCGTCAGCCTCGATGGCCTTGCGAAGTTGCGCGATAAGCGTTTCGGCGCTGCTGCGGAAATCGAAATCACGCTGGGATGCCCACTGCACGAACTCTTCGTACTCCTCGTCGCTCATCGCAAATTCGTCTGCCGGAGCAATCTGAGTGTGAGTCCTGTAGTATTCTATCGCGTACTGCTGAGGTATCTGCGAATAATAGAGCGCCACGACGGGGCGGCTGTACTCGCGGCCTTCGACCTTGATATCAGGGGTGATGCCGCCGCCATCCTGCACCGTACGGCCGTGAAGCGTATAGAACGTATGGCGAAGCGAATCGGGAATCATTCCTACGCTGCCGTCTTCGTTGCGATGGCTGTAATCGATTGCCTGAAGGCAGCGGCCGCTGGGAGTGTAATATTTACCCGTGGTAAGTTTCAGTTTGCCGTCGAACGGCGTATCCACGACGGACTGTATCAGACCTTTGCCGAACGTGCGTCCGCCAGCCACAACCGCACGGTCGAGATCCTGAAGTGCGCCGGTAACGATCTCCGAAGAAGATGCCGTCTGGCTGTTGACCATAACCAGAATGGGCATTTCGGTATCGATAGGCTCGGTCTCGGTATAATGCTGGTTGTTCATACGCTCTTCGCGGCCTCGCGAGGAAACCACCATCGTACCCTTCGGAACGAACAGGGAGAGCAGTTTGACTGACTCGTCCATCAGTCCGCCGCCGTTGTCGCGCAGGTCGATGACCAGCCTTTTCGCGCCGCGGTTGCGGAGCGCTATATATGCCTTGCGAAAATCTTCGCTCACCTTGTCGGTAAATCCGGAAACGCCGATAAATCCAATCGAGTCGCGCAGAATTCCGCTGCAGGAAATATCAGAGACGTGAATGCGCTCGCGCTTGACGCGGATATCGACCGTATCGCCGGTACGCGCCTTGACCACGTGGAAAACTACGTCCGTGCCGGGCATACCCTTCATTCGGGAGGTAGCCTGCTCGGAGGTCTCGCCCACCACGGTGCGGCCATCGACTTCCCAGATCGTATCACCCGGTTCGAGGCCCGCCTTTGCTGCAGGAGAACCTTCGTACGGCTCATCTATGATGACGCCGCCGTCTACAGTCTTGCGGATGATAGCGCCGATGCCGCCGTATGCGCCGGTGGTCAGCAGTTCAAAATCTGCCTCCGCGCTTTCGGGAATGTAGGTGGTATAGGGATCGAGAGAAGACAGCATCGCTGAAATGCCAGCAGGTATAATCTTATCAAAATCAAGCGTATCGACGTATGAAGCCGAAAGGTTCTTGAGTATGGAATACTGAATGTCGAGGTTCCGGCCCAGGTTGAAATTGCTGGACTGGGCACTGACTGACGTGCTGATTATCACTGCGGAAATGGCCGCAAATATGGACCTGATAATTCTCATATAAGCTTGCAAATGTAAAAAATATTATTGAAAAAGCCGGCCATTTGTTAACTTTGTTACTTCGTAACAGGTTTTGCCAGCACTTCGATGAAACTGATTTTTGGATCCGCCAACAGACATAAACTTGCCGAAGTGAGCCGTATTCTCGGCCCTACGTACAAGGTCATCCTGCCCGAAGATCTTGGTCTTACGGAAGAAATACCGGAAACCGGGGATACTCTCGCAGCCAATTCCCTCCAGAAGGCCAGTTACGTCTGGGACCGTTTCCACCTGCCCTGCTTTGCGGACGATACCGGACTTGAGGTTGATGCCCTGGGCGGCGCTCCGGGTGTGCATACCGCCCGCTATGCCGGGGAACCGAAGAGCAGTGCGCGCAATATCGCCCGTCTGCTCAGCGAACTGGAAGGCGTGAGCGAGGAGAAGCGTACGGCGCGTTTCCGCTGCGTCGTGACGCTTATCATCGACGGGCAGCCGACGGCATTCGACGGAGTCTGCGAAGGACGAATAGGCTTCGCACCGGTCTGCGAGGACGGTTTCGGCTACGATCCGGTCTTCATTCCCGAAGGATTCGACTGCACAATGTCCGAACTTTCTATGGATGTCAAAAATACTCTTTCCCATCGTGGGAAGGCTATGTTGCAACTCGTATGCCACTTGTCGGAACATCACGGATAATCGTCCTGCACCTGACCAAATACGGGGACAGCGGCCTTATCGTCCACGCCATCGACCGCGAAACTGGACGCACGAGCCTGTTTCTGAGGGGTGCCGGACGAGGTCGCAATTCCTCCGCCACGGCCCTGCTGCATCCTCTTTCCATCCATCAGGCGGTGACCGTGACTTCTTCCGCAGGCCGGATGCCCTATCTCCGGGAATATGCTCCCGTCCGCAATCTGGCAAACCTGCGCACGGACATCGTGAAGAGCAGCATAGCGCTGTTCATCAGCGAAATCCTGTACCGCAGCTTCCGCGAATCGGATACTGATACGCAACTCTTTGACTGGCTGGAAGATGCTATAGTGATGCTGGATGCGCTGGATGACGGGGCGGCCAATTTTCACCTGTGGTTCCTGACCGGACTTGCCGTGCGTACCGGATTCCGGCCGGAAAACAACTATTCGCCGGAAAGGCCGCTGTTCGACCCTCAGGCGGCAAGATTTGTAGAAACGGGACCGTGGCGCGAGACGTCGGACCTGTTTTCGGAGACACATTCGCTGCTGCTGCACCAGAGCCTCAGCCTTCCGCCGGCAGAATTCCTTGCATTGAGGCTTGCCTCAACCACACGCCGCAGTTTCGCGGAACTGATGATCCGCTACCTTTCTTGGCACTGGGGCATCCAGCCGGACATCAAGTCGCTGGACGTATTGCACGCCGTCTTTAATTGACAAGCCACTTGGCCTTGTCGGTGATGTGCATCTTGTAACTGATACCTGAAGCATCCAGGAACGAGAACAAGTCGTCGCACGGATCCACGCGATGCTTCTTGGAGAACATCGTAACGTTCTCTCCGCGGCCTTCGGCCTGGAACTGGACCGTAATGAGCAACTGCGCATTGCCTTTGCTGTGCTTCGAGGCCTTCAGCAGACGCTTGGTAAATCCCGAGTCTATCTGGGCGACGGGCACAAAGATCTCCAGTGAGTCCACAAATGAGTCCTTGGTATTGGAAAGCAGTGTCATACCCATCACGCGCAGTTCGAATCCTGCGGAGGAAGAGCCTTCATCATCCTTCTTCTGGAAACGGGGACGTATCTGGCACTTGATGAATACCGGCATATTGACTTCCATATATGGCAGATACTTCTCGTAATCCTTGCCGAAGAACGAGAAACGGTGGCTGCCGCGGTAATCCTCGACATAAATGCTGGCCATCTGGGTATTCTTGCGGGTATAACCCTTCTCGACCTTGGTCACGAGTCCTGCCACGAACAGCGTCTTGCCCTGCAGTTCCTTGCTGGTCTGCGCCTCGGCTTCAATCCCTGAAAGTTCGCCTACCGAGCAGTCGGTAAAGTTCTCCATCTCGATGCGGAAACGGTCCAGAGGATGGCGGGAAATGTACATTCCGACCAGCTCCTTTTCGCATTTGAGGTACTCGAGTTCATCGACCTCGTCCACTTCTGGAATAACGGGACGGACGGGCTTGACCTCCTCCATTCCGCCGAAGAGCGAAGGCATCGCAGAAATAGCGTCATTCTGGATCTTGTAGCCGTAGCGGAGCAGCGAATCGATAAATGACGCTTCGCGGTCCGTCGTGGCAAAGAATGACGCACGCGTCTTGACGTCGGGCATCGAGTCGAATGCGCCGGCATATACGAGGCATTCGACCATTTTGCGGTTGAGCACCATAGTAGGAACGCGTTCCGCGAAATCGAATACGTCGGTAAACGGACCGTTCTTGTCGCGTTCGGCGATGATAGCCTCTATCACGTTGCGTCCAACGCCCTTGATACCGCCCATTCCGAAACGGATATTGCCTTCTTTATTGACCGTGAAGGTCACGTCGCTCTCGTTGATATCCGGACTAAGCACGCGGATGTTGTGGCGGCGGCAGTCGTCCATAATCTTCTCGATTTCAACGATATCGTTGAGATTGCAGCTCAGGCAGGCAGCGAGATATTCGGAAGGATAGTGAGTCTTGAGCCAGGCGGTCTGGTAACTTACCCACGCGTAGCAGGTGGAGTGCGATTTGTTGAACGCATACTGCGCAAATTTCTCCCAGTCGCCCCAGATTTTCTTGAGCATCTTGTCAGGATGGCCGTTTTTCTCGCCTCCGGCGAAAAACTTATCCTTGAGCTTCATCAGCGTATCCTTCTGCTTCTTGCCCATCGCCTTGCGGAGCATATCCGCCTCGCCGCGGGTAAACCCTGCCAGACGGCGCGAAAGAAGCATCACCTGCTCCTGATAGACCGTAACGCCGTAAGTCTCGCGGAGGTATTCTTCCATCTCGGGAAGGTCGTACTCAATCTTCTCCTGTCCCTGTTTGCGGGCTACGAACGAAGGAATGTAGTCCATCGGACCCGGGCGGTAGAGCGCGTTCATTGCGATAAGGTCCTCGAAACGCTCCGGATGCAGTTTCTGCAGCCATTCCTTCATTCCCTGGGATTCAAACTGGAATATATCCGTCGTATCACCGCGGCCGTAAAGCGCGTAAGTCGGCTTGTCGTCGATCGGAATGGCCTCGATGTCTATGTCAATGCCGTGGCGCTTGCGGATATTGGAGAGGCATTCCTTGATGATGGAAAGCGTACGCAGGCCCAGGAAGTCCATCTTGAGCATACCGACCTCCTCGATATAGTGGCCGTCATACTGCGAAACCCAAACTTCCTCCTTGGTCTGCTTGTCATTTGCGATAGCGATCGGAATGTAATCCATCAGGTTGCCGCTGCCGATAATCATCGCGCAGGCGTGGACTCCCGTCTGACGGATGCTGTCCTCGAGCTGAACGGCATATTTGAGGACTTCCTGCACCTCCGGCTTGCCGTTCTCGTACTGTTCGCGGAATTCGGGAATGTATTTGATGCAATTGGGAAGATTGGCCTTATAATCTACATCCTCAACGCCGCGCTGGAATGTCTGACCATCCTTCTGGATGATCTTGAATCCATCCTTGATGATATCTCTCTCTGGATTGAACGGCTCTTCCTTCGTCTCGCGGACGGTAATGGACCGTTCGGGCACGAGTTTGGCCAGACTTGCCGATTCGTCGAGCGGCAGGTGGCTGATGCGCGCCACGTCCTTGATGGAACTTCTGCCCGCCATCGTACCGAAAGTGATGACGTGCGAAATATGGTCTTTACCGTACTTGTCTTCGATGTATTTAAGTGCCTTGTAACGGCCTTCGTCATCGAAATCGACGTCGATATCAGGCATCGAAATACGGTCCGGATTGAGGAATCGCTCGAACAGCAGCGAATACTTGAGCGGGTCGAGGTTCGTGATCTTGAGGCAGTATGCAACCACGCTGCCGGCGGCCGAACCACGGCCGGGACCTACCGAAACGCCCATTGCACGCGAAGCGGCGATAAAATCCTGGACAATCAGGAAGTAATCCGGGAAACCCATCCTCGCGATGGTCTTCAGCTCGAAATCGATTCGCTCCATCTGCTCCTCGTTGAGAATGTCGCCGTAACGCCAGCGGGCACCTTCGTAGCAGAGGTGGCAGAGATATGCGACCGAGAGATTGAATTCGTCTCCGCGCGGAGTCTTGTGCTCGACCTTCTCTACCGTGCCGTCATCGTGGCGTACTTCTTCGTAGGTGACGGTATAACGCCCGGCTTCAATGACTTCCGCATAACGTGCGAGGTATTCCTCTGCGCGTTCGCGGAAATCCTGCGGAATATCGAACTTTGGCAGCACGTGGCCGCGGTCTATCTTGTATGCCTGCACCTTGGATGCCACTTCCAGCGTGTTCTCGATGACATCGTCGCGCCCCGGGAACAGTTCGCGCATCTCCTCCTCGGTCTTTAGATATTCCTGCTGGGTATAGCGCATTCTCTTCGGATCATCGATATCGGCATTTGTCGTAAGACAGATAAGACGGTCGTGCGCCGGTCCGTCCTCCTTCATAATGAAGTGAACGTCGTTGGTCGCAACCACCTTGACGCCGTATTTCTCGGCCAGTTCGAAAATGCCCTTGTTGGCTATCTGCTGCTTCTCATAGACCTCCAGCGAAAGACCGGGGACTTCCGTCTTGTGCAGCATCACCTCGAAATAGTAGTCGTCTCCGAATACCTTCTTGTGCCATTTGACCGCCTCCTCGGCACCCTGCATATCGCCGGCCACGATCAGGCGCGGAATCTCGCCCGCAAGGCAGGCAGAGCAGCAGATGAGGTTGGACGCATATTTCTCGACGATGGCGTGCGAAACCCTCGGCTTGTCGAAATATTTGCCCTCGACGTGGCCCAGGGAGACTATCTTCATCAGGTTGAGATAACCTTCGTAATTCTTTGCAAGCAGGGTGAGGTGATAATACCCCCTGTGCTCCATATCCTTGATACGGTGATCCTCCGCCTTGGCCACGTATATCTCGCATCCGACAATCGGCTTTACGATGGGCTTCTTGTCCGGTCCAAGGTTCTTGGAGTCGAAAGCGTGCTTGAGAAACTCCTTTACACCGTACATATTGCCGTGATCGGTGATGGCAATGGCGGGCATATTGAGTTCACGCGCCCTGGCAAACAGCTTGGGAATGGCGGAGAAGCCGTCGAGAATCGAATACTGGGTATGGACGTGCAGATGTACGAATGACATAAAACAGGCGGTTAAGGAGTTGCAAGTTACCTAAAAATCCCCGTCTAGCCAAAGGATTTTATCAACAATCTGACAGGTGTCGGAAAGATCAGAACAGGCCGAAGAGACGGGCGTCGATCTTGTCGGTGATGCGGGCGAAATCTTCAGGATTGTTCTCGAAATCGAGACCGTCCGTATCGATGGTGATGATGTCGCCCTTGTACTCCGAAATGAACTTTTCGTAGCGGTCATTCAGGCCCGAAAGGTACTCCAGGCTGATGGACTGCTCGTAGTCGCGGCCGCGCTTCTGGATGTGCGCTACCAGATTGGGAATGGAGCACTTCAGGTAGATGAGCAGGTCGGGCAGTTTGACCGTCTGCATCACCACCTCGAACAGTTCCATATATGCATCGAAATCGCGCTTGGTAAGGTTGCCCATATCGTAGTTGTTGGCCACGAAAACGTGCACGCCCTCGAAGATGGTGCGGTCCTGGATGATGGTCTCGTCGCTGTTGGCGATGTTCATCACGTCCTTGAGACGCTGTGTGAGGAAATATACTTCGAGGTTGAAACTCCAGCGGGGGATGTCCTTGTAGTAATCCTCCAGATATGGATTGTACGTTACGGCCTCGTACTTGGGAGTCCAGCCGTAATGTTGTGCGAGTAAGCGGGTTAGCGTGGTTTTGCCGCTGCCGATATTGCCTGCGATACCGATATGCATTGTCAGGAAGTTTCCTACAAAAGTAAGAAAAAATCGGCCTTTTTACTTCAAGTTATTGCCGAAAATCAGACTGAATTTATCCCATCCGTCCGAGGTATGCGCGTAACGCACGCCTATATTGATTTCGCTGCCGATGCGGATAAAGTGAAGCCCGATAAGCAGGTCTGCGCCGACTGAGAAGAACTGGTTGGACGGCAGGCCCATCGGATGTGCGCCAGGATCGCGCATATCGGGCAGCGGCCTGTCGGCGGGGGATTTATACGCCCACGCGAAATCGGCGAACGGGATGAACTGCAGGCGCTTGAGGTAGAACAGCCACGGCCAGCAGAGGTCCCCGCCCCAGATGAACATTCCGTAGTCGAACGAGGCTCCGGCGTATGACAGATTGTCGAACAGGCGGCCTTCGAATCCGCGCGGCGTGAATCCCATCCGCTCAAGGCTCCTGTGGCCGCTGTCGCGAAGCATATGCTGCCAGGTGCCGGCCAGTTTGATATTGTGGTCGGGCGTGATGCCGGGCAGATAGAACGTTCCGCGTGCGAATGCCATCATATTCTTGCCTTCCGGCTCATAAATGGAACGCAGACGTCCGTCAAATGCCATTCCCAGGCGCGGACTGAGCTGCCGCTTCGTCCGCTCAAGAGACCTGGAATACGAGAGGCCTGCGGTAATATCGTGGCGGGATTCGTTGGTGAAACTGTATTCGAGCGAAGGAACCAGATTCTCTTTCCAGCCTCCGCGGCTCAGGTTCCAGGGGATATAGACGCGTGTGTGGCCTCGAACGGATGAATGACCGGATGCTGTCCTGAACTCATTGACGCTCACGCCGGCCTCGATGACCGGATAAAGGCCGCTGTACTGAATGTCCAGGTGTCCCGTATGGCGGCGATGGCCTTCGGTCCAGTAATTGTCGTAGGCATAGCCACCCTGCATCGTAAGGGTGCCGAGCGTATTTTGCGAAAGCAGATAGACGCCGGGGCTTGCTATATGCAGCGCATTCTCCACCGTGAGCGGATTGATGCGGTCGATATGCGGATAGAGAGGCGCCCAACTGTGAATACGGATACCGTGCGCAGCCTTTTTATAAGGCTTGACTTCCAGGGTATCGATCTCGGATTTGAGCAGTGCAAGTCCGGTATCCGTCCATTGCACCTGGTTTTCGCTATACTGCTCTGCTGAGCGCTCTGCCAGATGGTCGGGATAGACCTCGGATGGGTCGCATTCTTTCAGTTTCAGCGAATCTTTGGAGATAAATGACGGATGCGCACCGAGGTTGTCGTAATCCGTAAGATACAGTCCTTCAGAGGTTAGCGTCGGATAGAAACCACCAAACGGCACGTTCGCCAGTCGGGTGAGTTTGCCGTCGGCGGGAGTATAGATGTACGGCTCGCAGACTCCATCCCATTCGCCGGTAAGGCAGAGACCTTCATCGCAGGCGCTGATCTGCTGAATTTTACTGCTTTGCGGGGCTATCTCCTGCTGCCAGATGGCGGTCTCATCTTCCAGCGGACGGCTGAAAAGTCCCATACCGCCGCCGGTGATCGCCAGAGCGTAGAGCCTGCCGCCGAAGATGGCCATTTCGGTCACCTGTGACCGCTTAGGTGTCTCGCTCCGCGAAATGATACTGCCGTCCCCGGCATCCACCCGCACGATGGCAAAAGTACCGTCCGGAGCATATTCAGCTGCATAAAGACTCTTGCCGTCGGGCGCGAGAACGGGGTTGAACAGTCGCGTCCGGCTCGTCAGGTCGCGTACGTTTCCGGTCTTGGAATCGCGGGTGCGGATAATCGAATAACTGCGGAGTTCCCAGCGCGGATCGGGCACCTGCTCCGACCAGAAAAGGCGGCCTTCATCATCAGAAACGATGCGGCTTGCATTGGCGGAAAATGCCTGCAAGCGCTTCTGGCGGCCTTCGGGAGTAATCTGAACCAACTCCGAGGGATACTGCATTCCGCGCTTTGTAGCGAAAAATCCGTCACCCACAGGCAACAGGTCGCGGAACTCGGTATAAAGAGATTCCTCGCGCTGCAGCAGTTTTTCAGGATTATCATAAGGCGCACGGCGGTTGTATTCATCCGACCAGAGCGTTGTGTTGTAAGCAGTTATATAGCGCCAGTGCTTTCGGACTGTCTTGCCCGAAGCTTCGAGGAAACTTCGGTTCCATACGCCGAAAACATCGTACCATTCGCGTATCTGGATATCCAGAACATCCTCCATAGCGGTATAACTGTCCGAATAGAACCGCATATTGTTGGTGACCATATAGCCGAAAGAACGCTTCGGGGGCACATAGCGATGGTATGAGCCGTAATGCCAGTCATCATACCTGCGGACATCCCCGAGCACGAATGCGGCACGATAATACATAAGATATTCGGCGCTGCGGCCCGGACCTCCGGAAGTCATATCCGTCAGGTGCAAATCGGCATTGCCAAGCGCCTGCCATACAGAGGGATAAAAGCCCACGCCGAGGGCGATGGACTGCTGGCCGAACGGATATTCGAGGATACGGAAAATCTCCCTGTCGTAGTGCGACATATAGCCCAGCAGATAATTGCCGCTGACTGCAACCTGCTCCGCGTGGTCCTGCGGCAGGCCTCCGTTGGCCTCGGGAGTCGTGAAAACCTCGATGCGGCGCGGTCCCCAGGCAACTGTGGATTCACCCCCTATTGCGTAGGGATGCAGCACGATCGGCATCCGAAGCAGCGGCACGCTGTACGAATTCTGCGCCGCAGGCCTCGATTTCTCGAACTGGAACAGATACTCCCTCGCAAGGGAATCCATTCCGAGAGGATAAATTACAGAATAATTGCGCCCGTCAATCTTGCTCCAGCGCACTCCGGCAGGCTCTGCGCCCTCCGAAAAATACTGCGCCCGCACCGTTCCACAAACGAGCAGAAAGGCAAGTGCGAGACCCGCACGGAGCAATATGGACGTGCATCTTTTCATCAGCAGCAATTCTTGCTGCAATTGCGGCAGTTGCTGAATTCACCGCGGAGGCGCTTCTCTACAAGATTCTGCATCCTCTCGCGGAGTTCTTCGCTGGAAATGCGCTGCAGCACTTCCCAGGCGAAGGCCATCTGTTGCATAATCCGTGCCTCATCTTGCGGGATGCCGCGGGTACGCATATAGAATATCTCTTCTTCGTCAAGGCGGCCGAGCGTGGAGCCGTGGCTGCACTTGACGTCATCTGCATAAATCTCGAGTTGCGGCTTGCTGTAGGCACGCGCACGGTCGGAAATGAGGATGTTGTGGTTGGCCTGCAAAGCCTCGGTCTTCTGCGCATCCTGAGCCACCTTCACGCGGCCGTAGAACCTTGCCACTCCTTCATCATCCAGAATGCCCTTGAAAAGTTGGTTGCTGCGACATTCGGGAACCTTGTGCTCGAGTTCGATATTGTTGATCATAGTCTGCTTGCCGTCGGTCAGATAGAGGCCGCCGAGGTCGCAGGAGCCGTGTTCGCCGCAGAGATCGACCTTAAGGTTGTTCTCGATCCGGCCTCCGTGCAGCGAGACGAAGACCATATTGAGCGAAGCGTCTTTCGCCAGAGAAATATCATAAAAAGTGCGGTGCGAGGCCTCGTTATGCTCATTCTGGAGAATGAAAAACTCTGCCACGGCACCCTCTTCGAGCTTGATTTCGACCTTGTCTTCAGTCTCGAAAGGATCCATCGTAAACGTATGGAAGCACTGAAGGACGCGGCCGGAACTATGCTTTCCGAAACGGTAAATCTGCCTGGTGGAAAGCGGTGCGGTATGCTCTCCGTTGCGTACTGAAATCAGCTGCAGCATCTCTTCGCGCTGTTCGCCGTCGGGGATTTCCAGCGTAAATGGCGAGCCTCCTCCCTGCACCGAACCGTTGACGATGAACTGCTGCCGTGCGCCTTTAAGCGATACGCGGCACATGAATTCACCGGAGGTTATCGACGGAGCGTAGATAAAGTTCTCTTCCATTACTGTGCGTTGATTATCCAGTCATAACCCTTCTTCTCAATCTCGAGCGCCAGTTCGCGGCCGGCTGTCTTGATGATGCGGCCCTGATAGAGCACGTGGATGAAGTCGGGCACGATATAGTCCAGCAGGCGCTGATAGTGCGTGATGACGACGGTCGCATTGTTGGGCGTGCGCATCTGGTTGACGCCGGTTGCAACGATTCGCAGCGCATCCACGTCCAGACCGGAGTCAGTCTCGTCCAGGATTGCCAGATCGGGCTCCAGCATAGCCATATGGAATATCTCGTTGCGCTTCTTTTCGCCTCCGGAGAAACCGACGTTGACGCCGCGGCCCGAGAAACTGCTGTCCATCTCGACGACGGCCATCTTCTCGCGCATAAGTTTCAGGAATTCAGCGGCCGAAAGTGCAGGAAGTCCCTTGCGCTTGCGATGCTCGTTGACGGCGGCCTTGATGAAGTTGACGTTGGATACGCCGGGGATTTCGATGGGATACTGGAATCCGAGGAAAATACCCTTCCACGCACGCTCTTCCGGCGAAAGCGGAATCAGGTCCTCACCCTTGTAAAGCATACTGCCGCCCGTGACGGTAAATGTGTCGCGGCCCGCCAGCACGGATGCCAGGGTGCTCTTGCCGGAACCGTTGGGTCCCATAATGGCGTGCACTTCGCCGGCCTTTATTTCGAGGTTGATACCCTTGAGAATCTCTTTATCGCCCACCGAGGCGTGAAGGTCTTTGATGATGAGCATAGTCTATTGTTCTTTCATTATTTTGCGCCAGGAGGCTATACCGAAGAATGCGAGCACCAGATAGCAGGCGCTGACAATCGGCATAAACACAAGTCCTGCAAGTATATAGAGTATGATATTTGTCGTGTTGACGACGAGCCACGCCATCCAGCACTCGAACTTTTTCTGTGCCGAAAGGTACTGCGCCGTAAGTATGGTAACCGTAACGAATGCATCGAGGTACGGCTGGTTTGCCGGAGGAAATGCGTCCGGCCAGAACAGGCTGACCTGCGTCATCGCCCAGCCCAGCAGCAGCGCAAGCAAAGTCACCAGAATGACGTAGAGGGCGGTAATGGGCGCGGTCAGGCGCGTAATCTTGAGTTGGTTGTTGCTGTCTGCCTCGTCTTTCGAGGGATGCGTCCAGCGATAATGGCCCACAAAATTGATGATAAGCGATATGGGCTGAAGCATCATACTGAAATACAGATGCTTCTGCGAGAAAAGCAAGAACAGCGAAATGTTATAGACATAGCCGAACCAGAAGTTCAGCACCTTGCCGCGACCGGCCAGGAAGACGCAGGTCAGGCCCAACAACACGCTCAGCAACTCGATAAGGCTGACATTGCTGCCGCCCAACGAGAAAAGCACGTTGTCCAGACCGAAAACCGAGAGAAATTGCGTCATCATAGCCTGCCGTTATTATCCTACGCTGCCTTCGAGTGATACCTGAAGCAGTTTCTGGGCCTCTACGGCAAACTCCATCGGTAGTTTGTTGAGGACTTCCTTGGCGTAACCGTTGATGATGAGGCCGACCGCATCCTCTTCGCTGATGCCTCTCTGGCGGCAATAGAAGAGCTGGTCTTCGTTGATCTTG
>CAMZIP010000015.1 GCA_947307265.1 uncultured Bacteroidales bacterium
TCGAGGTTACCGAAGAGGTCTTCGAAAGTCCCGCAAGCATCGTCTTCGACGAGGCCGAGAACCGTATGCATACGATCAAGGCCGTGATGGTAGCTACGCTCGGCGACTGATCATCTTCCGTCTTTTTTTGAGGCTTAAAAAAAATAGAGGCATCCCGTTTGGGATGCCTCTGTTGGTTAGTGTAAACTCTTGGATTATTCTGCGAGTTTGTAGATTGCAATCACCTTCTGGCCTGCCTTGTAGCAAGCGAAACGAGGGCTTCCGCTGTTATACTGCAGGAAACGGTCAGAATCACCATTCTTCGGGTACTTGACATTGATAATCTGGAGTACGTCGCTGTTGAAGGCGATATCCCATTCATCGCGGTTAGCTTCGTAGCTGTCACTGAAGTAGAGATTGTTGCCGTTCGCGTTCAGTCCAAGCCACTTGGAGCCCTGATACATTGAGTAATGACCGGTCTCTGTCTTTGCAATGGTTACTGCGTATCCGCGGTTTGTAGTTGTCGCTTCGATACCGTTGTCACTGAGAGAATAAAAGATATCCTCGTATGCCCCGAAGTTCTGAAGTACCTGGCTCGCATTTACAGCCTGTCCGGAAAGCGCATACAAGTGCTGATTATCAAGATCGTATTCGGTAACGATAAGATACGTGCCGGACCAGTCCGAAGGAGCAGTAGTAACCTTTTGGAAATACTGGGTACCGACCGGAGCCTCGACAACCGTAATCGTGCAAGTCAGGCTTGCAGCGGTATACTGGTCAGTCTCGGGAGCGGTCATCGTCAGGGTGCAGGTGCCTGCGCTCTTGGCCTCGACAAGTCCGACAGCTACGGGCGAAAGGAATGCGACGTTGCTGTTGTCGATGGAGTAGGAAACGGTTGCGCCCGAATTAGCGGTTGCGCCGACCTCCCAGGTATCGCCGACATACATCTGCTTGGTGGTTGCTGCAGTAATCACGCCGGGCATCTTACCGCTTACGGTGATATCGTTGTCCGAGATGATCGAGATCTGGTGATTGCCCTTGTAGTAGATCGGATAACCGTAGAGGCTGATATTGGCATTAGTGCTGTACGACTGCGTAACAACTGCGCTCGAAGCTGTACGGATGGTTGCAGCAGTATTGTCCTGCATAATGCTACCGTCGAGATCCGAGCCGCCGAAGCCGTCCGTGACAGTTACATTTTTGATACTGATACGGCGGCAAGCAAGATCGTCGTAGTTCTCCTCGAGAGATGCAGTGGTAACTTCAGTCACGGGGATGTCACTGCTGACGGTAGTCTGACCCTCGAAGCTGAATGTTGTCACCTCGGCGATACCGTTGTTGTAGTTGTAACCGGAAACGGTAATGGTACCGTCGAGAGTGGTGCCGGGTACTACGTCGAAACCCAGACCGCTGATGCCGTAGCAGTAGATTGCTGCGCCTGCATCTTCGAGGTAGAAGTTGAACTTGCTGTTGTTCTCGATAACACCTGTAATGACTGCATTCTCGAGGATGACGCTACCGGAGTAAGGAGCTTTACTTGTAGCTGCCAGCAGTTTCGGCTTGAGGGTAGCCAGGCCGAGATCGGTCGGAGTCGGGGTGCTCTTGACAGTGATGTCGGCATCCCAGCCGATCATAAGGCGGCCTTCGACATCAGCTCCGGTCGGCTTGTAGAATGAAGGGATACAAACGAGATCGATCACGCTGCCCTGGATGTAGCTTTCGGTAACGCTTGAAGCGGAAGCCGTGCGGACACCGACAGTGTACTGGCCTTCGACGAGCGTACCTTCGCGATCCGTTCCGCCGAAACCGTCGCCGATGGTGACATCCGACAGCTTGACGCGGCGGCAGAGATACGTCTGGAATCCGTCGCCATCAAAATCAGCGAGCGAGACGCTCTGCTCGGGAAGCGTGGCAGTGCTCGTGCTGCCGCTGAATTCAAACTTGGTCACCTCCGGGATACCGTTATAGTTATAGCCGCGGCCGGTGATGGTACCGGTGAGGCAGTCACCTACTGCAAGACCATTTTCGGAAATGTTGTAGCAGTAAACGCCGGCCTCTGCATCCTCAAGGTAGAAGTGAAGGCCGTTGTCGCTGATGGAAGTAACGATAGCATCGGTAACTTCAGCAGTGAAATCGGTAGCCTTGTCGTAGGACAGGAGTTTCTCCTGGAGAGCCTTCAGGCCGACGATACCGGGCTCAATGACTGTCAGGTTGTAGGATGCGCTTCCGGACTTGTAGGTATTGTCAGCAACGGCAGTAGCGGTAATGACCGTGGAGCCGGGGCCTACGAGCGTTACGTCACCCGTAGTTGCATCGACTGTTGCTACTTCAGTGTTGCTGCTGGTGTAGGTGACGGAGGTCATAGCGCCTTCGACCTTCGGAGCGTCGAACGACTGGCCAAGATATGCCTCGAGGTCGAGCGTGGGGACAGGGAAGTAGAGATTCTGTGCCTCGCGGTTGTCGAGAACGTAGGTGACGCGGATGCCATTGAAGACGAGACGGTGGTCCTTGTCCGTACCGGTGCAGTAGAAAGTGACCTTGGTGTCGTTGATGCCGTTGAGAGTGTAGCTCTTGCGCTTTTCGACATTGATGTCCTCGGAAAGTTCGGTGTTGTTACCGATGGTGTAAGCAAAAGTAGCATCGGTGCTGCCGATCATCAACTGGACACCCTTGATCTGATCGCCGTTGGGAGATTCAATGGTCAGGGTACCGCCGTACGGCTGGCCGCTAGGAGCCTGATATATGCGGACTTCACGGCTGCTTGCGTTGAATGCCGGAGCGTTGGCAGCATTGCCCTTTGCGGTTGTGTAGCGGATGCTGTTGTCGAGGGAGAGTTCAAGGTAGTTATTGTAGGTTTCAGCCTGCTCGGGATCGAACTCCGGAGTGACTACAGAATATGAAGTCGTGTACATACGGCTGTCAATGTCGCCGAAGTCATAAATTCTGCCGGCCTCAAACTCGAACTCACCATAGATGACAGCTTCTCTTACGTAGCCAACTTTCTGCTCTACGAAAGCAAGGCAGTTATACTTCCCGGGGAAGAAGCCGAAATAGTATGTCCCCGGCTCGCTATTGTCAGGAATTACTGAAAGATATGGGAAACCGCCAACAGGGACTAATTCATAAACGCTTGCGGCTGAAGTAGGATCTGTCGAAACAGTTAATGATCCGCTGGTGTAAAATAAATCTTTAACATCTTCGAGCTGTGCGACTGGTGCAGAGATAAGATAAATCTTTTTGTTTGACTCGGTAGTGGTGAAGCGGATGATTGCTGTAAGGCAGTCGAAAGAGAAAGTCTTGTCTTTACTGTCCGTACCGGAGAAACCGACATACGCACTTGTGAGCGAACCATCACTCTCGTAACTACGATCGATAATGTACCTTTCTTCGTCCTGCGATATTGTACCCGGACTTACAAGGGCGAAATAGCGGTCTGCATCGGGGCTGAGCACTGTAGAGGTAAACTCTGCAGTTGCCTGACCGTCGTAAGTGGAAGCAATAGAAACAGCATCGAAGTTCTTTTCGCTGTCCATCAGATAGATTTTATCGTCGGTGTTCCAGTATGCGTGGAATTCGTCATCGACGGAGACTTTGGTAATATCGCAGGCATTAGCCCGGAAAGTAACACCCTCATTGTTGTCAGGGAGGATTTCAATTCCCTTCTGGGTGCAGGATGCGGCTGCAGCTATCGTAGCAGCGGCGCAGAAAAATGCAAAAATCTTTTTCATAGCTTACCAGGGGAATTGATCGTGATCAAAATCTTTCATCGAACCGGACTGGCAGAGGACACCGCTCTGCTGCAGCTCCGCGATCTCAGTCTCGGGCGCGCGGTAGGCCGTCCGGGACTGCAAGTCATTTGTTTTACGGATCATAGTTAGAGAAATAGGTTTATTGTTTTTGATAGTTGTTTAAGAATATAACTCGTTCCACATTTATATTCTGCGCAATTTAGACCTTTTTTTCGATATAAATGAAATTTATATCAAAAACTTATCAACACACCTTATCCCTACACAGAGACTGGTCGAGGGCGGCAATGAAACATTTCGGGCCAAATTTGTATATTTGCGGAGCAAAAGATAGAACTATGGGCGTAACCGTGCTGCTATTCATACTGGGTCTGGCGATGGTCATCGGCGGAGCGGAGGCGCTCGTCGGCGGAGCATCGGCTATGGCACGGCGTTTCGGCCTGTCCGAATTCCTGATAGGCGCAACTATCGTAGGTATCGGAACGTCGATGCCCGAACTGGTCGTCAGCGTACTCGGAGCCATTCGCGGCAGCGCAGACATAGCAGTCGGCAACGTCGTCGGCTCCAATCTTTTCAACACCCTGCTGATTCTCGGCGTTACGGCGCTCATCGCGCCGCTGGCATTCACCAAAGCCAACATACGCAGGGATATTCCGCTGTGCATCGCAGCCTCGCTGGTATTCGCCGTATTCGCCATATCGCTGCGGGGAGGTGTCGTTCAGGCAGGATCCATTTCCCGCATAGAAGGAGGAATACTGCTGACGGCATTTGCAGGATACCTTTGGTACAGTTTCAAGACTGACGACGGATCAGAAACCAGTACTGATGAAAAGCCGACGGAGAAAAAGCCGCTGTGGCTCAGTATCGTGATGGTCATCGGCGGACTTGCCGGACTGGTCTTTGGCGGCCATCTTTTCGTAGATAATGCCGTGCTTATCGCTCAGGCGCTGCACGTCAGCGAAAGCATCATCGCCAATACCATAATGGCAGGCGGCACCTCCGCTCCCGAACTGGCAGTCTGCATCGTCGCAGCACTCAAGGGCCGCAACCAGATGGCCATCGGCAACATTATCGGTTCAAATATTTCGAATATACTGCTGATTATCGGCGCAAGCGCCGTCATCGGACCGCTCAGCGTGGACCACGTCAATCTCTACGGCGTCACTGCCGTGGCACTGTCCTCATTGCTGCTGCTCCTATCGACGCTGCCGCACCGAAAGAGCCGGCTTTCAAGGCCCAAAGGCCTCTTGTTTATCCTCATTTACGCAGCCTACCTCTGGCTGATAATGAGATAGACTACTTCCTATAGCATTCCTTGGTAACGATGGGCTTGCCCTCGCTGTCGATAAGCGGGGTGAGACCTCCGCCATATCCGCGGCAGACATAAAGATAATTCACGCCGGTTTCCTTGTCAATTATCACGACTGCATCAGTAAGCAAGGTAAGTCCTTCCTTCTCCTTGATCTCAAATCTGTCTTTTCCCATAGTTGTTTCAGTTTATTTGAATATATAAAGATAGACATTTTGAGCGATTGTTGAATTATTAAAAATATCGCTTGCGATATAAAAATAAATTGTTATATTTGCATCGTAAACGATATAATTAACGCGTATCAATTTAAATAACAAGAATATGGCAAAGATTTACGATTACAAAACCACCGACAACAGGGGCGCGGAAGTCGATTTCGCGCAGTTCGAAGGCAAAGTCCTGATGATTGTCAACACCGCTTCGAAGTGCGGTTTCACTCCGCAGTACGACGGACTCGAAGAACTTTATCAGAAATACAAGGACCAGGGCCTTGTCATCCTCGGCTTCCCCTGCGACCAGTTTGCCGGCCAGGAACCCGGCTCGAACGACGAGATTGCAGAATTCTGCCGCATCAATCACGGTGTCACCTTCCAGCTTATGGCCAAGACCGATGTCAACGGTCCCAAAGCAGAGCCCGTATTCGAATACCTCAAGAGCCAGGCGCCCACCGAGGAGTACAAGGGTCTGAAGGCAAAGGCAACTGCAGCTATGCTCAAAGGTCTGAGCAAGAGTATGGAGAAAGACAGCGATATCCGCTGGAATTTCACCAAGTTCCTGATCAACCGCGACGGCAGCGTCATCAAGCGCTACGCTCCCACTACCACTCCGAAAGATATCGAAAAGGACATCGAGGAGATGCTATGATCAAAGAGGAATTCAAGCTGGACAACCAGCTCTGTTTCCGTCTCTACACCGCTTCGCGCCTTCTCACCCAGGCATACCACCCGCTGCTTTCGGCACACGGTCTGACCTATCCGCAGTACCTGGTGCTGCTGGTCCTGTGGGAGAAGGACGCGCAGCCGGTAAATGACATCGCAAGGCGTCTGTTCCTCGAGACGAATACGGTCACTCCCCTGCTCCAGCGAATGGAAAATTCAGGGTTGCTGACACGCTCAAAGGGGACGAAGGACGCCCGGCAGATGATTGTCACGCTGACCGCAAAAGGCCGGAATCTCCAGAAAAAGCTCGCCGACGTCCCGGCGACGGTCGGCAATACCGTCATCTGCGAGCACGTAACCCCAGAGACTGCGCCAGTCCTCTTTACGATGCTCGACGAGATGATAGACAAGCTGAGCCGCCAGCTGAACGACTAGTCTCCGTATAGACGTCCGTCCTCCGAGATAAGCAGAAGCGTAAGGCCGCCTTCGGAAAATGCGGAACGGCAGGCTGCAAGGCAGCGCGAATGAACTGCCTTGAGCAGGAGCGTCAAATCCGGTTCGGGCAAAGTCCAGATCTCACGGGCAAGCGTCATCTGTGCAACTGCCTGTGCTGAAGCCTCTGAGCATCCTGCTTCTAAAGCAAGTGCCTGCAGGAATTCGTGATTGACCGTGACGACGCGGCTGTGCGTATCAAGATGTCCTTCAGCCAGTTTGACGGCCTTTCCAATCATCACACCTATGACTACGCTGCGAACGCCGCATTCACCGGCGACCCGCAGCGTATCGCCTATATAATTGCCATAATGCACGAATGCCTGCGGCGGAAGATCGACGTAACAGGCCTTGAGGAAGGCTTCGCTCCGGGCGCCTGAATTGAGGACCAGCGGAATCTGCGCAGGTGATTCCGAAGCATCCTGGCAGCACGCCACGAAAACCTCAATCTCCTTGCGGATGGCATCCACGAATGCCTCGTGTGAGAACGGACGCACTATACCGGAGGTCCCGATAATAGAAATACCGTCCACGACACCCACCTTTGGATTGAAGGTCTTCAGGGCAAGTTCACGGCCTCCGGGAACAGAAATCTCGACCTCCAGTCCGCCATCATACAATTCCGACAAGGCATCGCATATCATTTGCCGCGGCACGCGGTTGATGGCCGGACCGCCGAGCGGCAGACCGAGGCCGGGAAGCGTCACCACTCCCACCCCTTCGCCGCGGAGAAACTTTATCCCCGGCTCTGCCGAGAACCTCACGGTCGAAATAACGGTATGCCCGTTGGTGACATCCGGATCGTCGCCCGCATCCTTGATAACGGCGGCACTGGCCTGACCGTCAGAGACTTTAATATCATTTACCGGCAGGTCAAGCACCTCACCGTCCGGAAATGTCACGCTCACAGAGTCGCCTACAGGCTGTCCAAGCAGTGCCATAAGAGCAGCACGAGAAGCGGCAGTTGCACACGCACCGGTGGTGAATCCGCTCCTTAACGGGAAAAATCCCGGCAGCAGGCGCTCTACAGCCTTACGCAATCCGAATTCACCGGTAACGGTCTCGAACCCTTCAGGCATCTGCGGACGCTGCACTGCATATACCGGAATTCCGGCTTCAAGAGCAGCGGCAACCTTGCCTTCAAACCCACCGCTTTCACCGCTTTCCTTCGTCAGAATGGCCTGCGGTTTAATATCTTCGACAAGGCGCGCAACATCATCTTCGGCATAATACACCAGATACTCGGGATCAAATCCGGCACACGCTGCCTCTTCACGTGAGGAATCGCGGTCCAGGATTCGCATATAGCACTGGTGGCGGCTCCAGAATGGCTTCAGGGCCGGAATGGTGCGGACTCCGGTAAGGGCCAGAAGCCGCGTAACTCCATCCGATTCAAGGCATTGCAAAGCATCCTCATAATCCCTGCACCAGCGTACATTTGCATCACGCTGAGGGAATTGCCGTTCGACTCGAACGACGGGCAGCGAAAGTTCAGCCGCAACCGAAGCCACTGTCGCGTGCAGTAGCGAAGCGAACGGATGGGCGGCATCAACAATCAGCCGGATATCATTCTCCTGACAGAAATCGACCATCTGCCGATCATCCATCGCGCCGCTGAGCAGCGTCACGTTCAAACCGGAAACCTGTTGGAAGCCATCCTTCGTCGAATAGAAGAACGGCGTCCCGGCTGCATCCAGCACGCGCAGGGCAAGCCGCCCTTCAGTCGTTCCGCCAAGAATGAGAATCATATTATTTCCTGAACAGGTGCTTGAATTCGTGGGCGTAAAGCCTCGAAAGACCTTCGCGGTTGCCGATGGCATCACCGACGACGAGCATCGTGGTCAGCGTCAGGTTGTTGTCGCGCACGATGCGGGCCATGTCGCGAAGTTCTCCGCGATAGATGCGCTCGTCCTTCCAGGTCAGCTTGTAGCAGGCCGCAACGGGCGTCTGCGGAGGATATTCCTTCAGCAGTTCTGCCTGCACTTCTTCGACGATTCCTGCGCTCAGGAAAATGCACATCGTGCTCTGCGAACGCGCCAGCAAGTGCAGTTTCTCCCGTTCCGGCATCGGAGTACGTCCTTCGCCGCGAGTAAGGATGATGGTCTGCACCCTCTCGGGAATCGTAAACTGTGAACGAAGCGCGGCAGCTGCGGCCTGGAACGAAGAGATACCGGGCGTGATATGGTAACGCATTCCATAACGGTCGAAATATGCCATCTGCTCCTGGATTGCACCGTAAATGCACGGATCTCCGGTATGCAGGCGCACGACCAGAAGACCGCGGTCATAGAACTCTTTCATCAGCGCAAACTGCTCCTCCAGATCCATATCGGCAGAACTGCGTACCACTGCGCCGGGCTTGGCGCAATGAGTCAGTTCGACAGGCACGAGGCTGCCGGCATAGAGTATCAGGTCAGCCTGCTCCAGGAACTTGCGTCCTCGGACGGAAACGAGATCCGGATCACCCGGACCGGCCCCTACTATCTCGATATGACCTATTCGCGCCCTGGAAGCATCCAGACACAGCGCGAAAGTGAAATCATTGCCTTCGCTAAGGCGGCATTTGCGCTTCTCTATAAGCAGCGGGCCGAAGCCCGAAGCGAGTATTGCCGAAGCCTCCGAAACGCTCGGACTTCCTATTGCGGCAAGCGCCTTTTCGGAAGGATTGGGAACATCAACTTCGGCCAGTTGGTCAGCCGTAAATATTTTCTTTTCAGCCCACGGCCAAACTTTTCCGAGTTCCGCGATAAGCGGCTCGTCGCGCTTGATCTCAGCCGTTGCAATGGAAGCAATCGAAAGCGGACTGAATCCGGCCTCGCCCAACAGCTCCGCAATATAATCCGCTATGCCTTCAGGGGCACAGTCGCGACGGCAACCGACACCGAGATGCAGCACCGGCGGGAAGAATGCCAGCACGGGCACTTCTGCATCGAACCTGCGCGGACTGACGGTAATCAGAATATCATACGGCTCCGAAGCGAGTTCTTCCTCGCCATAGCATACGCGAACGTGAGGAGGAAGCGTCTTTTCCAGATAATCGGTTCCGCTGTCCCGGACTTCCAGAAGAAGGGCCACGGGCTGCTTGCGGACGAAACGGAAAATACATTCGTTCAGCGATTCGTGGCTGATATCCGTACGCCATCCGAATCTCGAAGCAAGCGTATCGAGCGCCCAGAGGCCTTCGTTGTCGCTCTGCGTGGTAACGGCCGCCTCTGTGCCGAGAAGATTTGCCAGTTCGACGGCAAGTTTATTTGCTCCGCCGATATGACCTGAAAGAACCGGGATTACGAACCGACCGGTGCTGTCGATGCAGACCACTGCCGGGTCAGTATGCTTGTCTTTCAATGCGGGCGCGATGCTGCGCACGCAAATGCCCATTGCACCGATGAAGATGATGCGGTCGAGATTCGCCCATTCGCGCTTGAGGAATTCATCGTACGGACCGATGACCGTGCAGTCACTGTCTTCTGAAGTGCGGCTGCAAATCGTTACCTGTCCTGTACCTGCCAGATAATCGCGGATGCGGCGGGCAAGCGGAAGTGCTGATGCTGAAACGGTTATAATGACTGTTTTCATTCGGCGCGAAGTATGGTGATGGGATTGTGGCCGTCGAGAGCTATATGAGTACGGCCGCTGATGCGACGGCCTACGGCTTCTGCGGCGTGAATAAACATTTCGAGACTTTCGGCGCTCACGGAATTGAAGACTGTCACTCCTCCGGGCAGCAGGACGCTGTCGATTCGGCGGAGCATTTCTTCGAGGCGACCTCCGTGACCTCCGATAAATACCGCGTCAGGACGCGGGAATGTACTAATATCTGTCTCCAGGAAATCTCCTATGCTGACTTCGATGCCCGGAGCGCCGTGGCGACGGCTGTTTTCCTCGATGAGTTCACGGCCCGCCTCACGAATCTCGAAGGCGCAGACCTTGAGATGCGGGAATTGCAGCCTGGCTTCGATGGAGACGCTGCCGGTGCAGAATCCTACGTCCCAGAGGCAACGCCTGCCTCGCAGGTCGAACATCTGCAGTGTAAGCAGCCGCACAGGCATCTTGGTAATCATATTTACCCGACCGTCAAGCAGCGCGAAATCGCCTTCGGGAATGCCGAAGGGACGCGGACGCGGCTGAGTCTGCTCGATTATGAAGCAGTTAGGAGTATCGAATTGCTTTTCGGCTGCCTCTTTCAGCGTTCCGCTCCAGAGAGTTTCAAGCGCATCGTTGCCAAGGCGCACGCCGACATTCATACGGTAATTGTCATAGCCGTATTCGAGCATCCTGCCCGCGGCAGCGGCGGGAGTATGTACATTGTCGGTCAGGGCGCCGATAAGCGGCAGTCCGAGTATCAGCGCCTCGTCCAGGGCATCCCAGGGACGGCCCGTGAGCGAGACACATTTCATATCGTGATAATCCAGAAGCAGGTGGTGTGCGAGCATCTGGAGCGAATTTTCCACAGGAAATACGCGCAGCGAAGCCTGAGGCAGACGGCGGCGGATGGTGTTGCCGAAGCCGAAGAAGAGCGGATCGCCGGAGGCAAATACCACTACGTGCGGAATGCCCTCATAGCGGGCGAATATGTCATCCAGTGGCACGGTGATGTCAATCCATTCTGCGTCCTGCGGCAGCAGGTGCGCTACTATCTGATGGTGACGGGTACCTCCGGAAAAAACTTTGCCGGAAGCAATGACGTGCATCACCTCTGGCGGAAAAAACGGTTCTCGACCGTCTGTCAGGCCGATTACGTCAAAATGCTGGTCAGACATCGCGACCGGGTTTGAGGCAATCAGCATCGTCGAAGCAGAGTATTGCATTGACGAGCGTCGCTGCCAGGTTGCTGCCGCCCTTGCGGCCATCGACTATAATCTTCGGAATGTTGCGCAGGGCCTTGGCCATATGCTTGCTTTCCTTGACGTGTACGAAACCTACCGGCGCTGCGATAATGCCTGCCGGATGCGCCGCACCTCTGCGTGTGAGAGTGCAGAGTTCCATCAGGGCCGTAGGAGCGTTGCCGAATACATACAGTGCGCCGGGATGTTCTTCTGTTGCGAGACGGATACCGGCCTGTGTGCGGGTGATGCCTTTTTCGGCTGCGAGTTCAGCGGTACGCTGGTCGCTGAGATAGCATTTGACCTGGACTCCGAGACGCTGCAGCGCGCCTTTGCGGATACCGGCAGCAGCCATCATCACATCCGTGATGATTGTGTCAATGCGGCCTTCGGCAAATGCCTTGTATAATGTCTCCACCGCTCCGTCATCGACTTTTAGGATGTTCTCCATATCGAAGTCGGCGGTGGTATGGATGGCGTGAAGAAGTGCCCAGAGATTTCCCAGCGGAAGGTCCTTGTTGCCAATCTCACCGAGAATCGTCCTGAAACTCTCGATCATAATCTCCTGCCCGGGCTTCTGAGCCTTTTCCCCATTCTCACGATAATAGCCGCGCGGCGTGATAAAGTGGCCGTCGGCAATATATGACTGTGAGTTACCAATGAGGATGACGGTGAACATATCGATCTGC
Organism: uncultured Bacteroidales bacterium; assembly: GCA_947307265.1. Lineage (GTDB taxonomy): Bacteria > Bacteroidota > Bacteroidia > Bacteroidales > UBA932 > Cacconaster. The sequence continues at coordinate 11,923 of CAMZIP010000015.1, forward strand.
TCTGGATCGAGTTCACCGAGAGTCGTCAGGGTGACTGTCTCGCCGTCACGGCCTGCCTGACGGACATAGCCCACGGGCGTCGAGGCTGCGCGGTATTGCAGGAAAATCTCCTGCAGGCGGTACAACTGCCAGAAACGTTCTCCGCTGCGCGGATTATAGACTGCCGTCACGAAATCGGCTTCTGCCGCGGCCTTGATGCGGCGGTCGATGGTTTCCCAGGGCGTCATCAGGTCAGAGAGCGAGATGACGCAGAAATCGTGACCTACCGGAGCGCCGAGGAGCGATGCCGCCTTATGGAATGCGCTGATGCCGGGACGTACTTCCACCTCTACATCGCTGCCGCGCTCGAGACGCATTTCCATCACGAGCGGAGCCATTCCGTAGATACCTGCATCACCGGAACTGATCATACAAACCGTATGACCTGCTTCAGCCTGCTCGAATGCCTGCACGGCACGTTCGCGTTCCTTCTTCATACCAGTATCGATGCACTCGGTACCGGGCTTCAGATAAGGCTCGACGAACTGGAAATAATACTTGTAACCGATAATGACATCCGACTGGCGGACAGCTTCCAATACCGCAGGAGTGATGTCGGCGGGACTTCCGGGACCGATCCCGGCCACGAATATCTTGGGCTTGCTCATAGGCGTAACCGTGTTGCGCCGGAGACTACTCTACTCTGTCGGTGCCTGCTTTGCAGATGCGGGCTTGCCGAGAGCAGACTTTCGGCTCTGGGCCTTGACGTTCTTCCACTTCTCCATCGCGAGCTGCTGCATATCGCGCACGACATCCTGCTCGTCCACGATTTCGCGGTCAAGCAGCATCTCGATGATATCCTCGAGCGTCACGATGCCCTGGAAACTGCCGTACTCATTGATAACCACGGCAATCTGCTCATCCTGATGTAGCATTTCCTCCCAGATGGTATCCAGCGGCGTATCTTCATTGAATGAAGCGATGTCGCGGCGGATAGATGCGAGGGTCGCATCGAATTTATCGTCCGCCATCAGTTGAAGCGCCTCCATGCGGAGTATGTATCCGGTAATGTATTCGTCGTCGCGGGCATAAACCGGGATACGGCTGTGATGCCTGAAATGCTTGTCCCGGTAGAATGCCTTGATGGTCATCGATTCGGGCGCGATGTCGCAGACCACACGCGGAGTCATCGCGTCGGTTGCCGTCATCTCGTCCATATTGATGAGGTTCTGGATGATCTTGTTCTCCTCCTCCTCGAGGTCGCCGTCCTCCTCGGCCACATTTGCGATAGCGCTCACCTCATCGCGGGAGACTGTAGGATCCTGCAGGTCGCGCGGAGTGATAAGTTCGGTCAGACGCTGGAAGACGACCACGAAGGGCCACATAATGAATATCAGCACTTCCAGGGAACGCGTAGTGAACGGCATCAGGGAACGCCAGCGGGTGGCGCCGATGGTCTTGGGGATAATCTCTGCGAAAACGAGAATCAGCAGCGTGGTAAGCGCGCTTACTACTCCGATCCAGGGAGAAGGGAAAAGTTTCTGCGCCTGGCTGCCGACTCCGACTGCACCGACCGTATTGGCGATGGTATTGAGGCAGAGAATGGCCGTGATGGGCTTGGAGGTATCCTGCTTGAACTCCTTGAATCTCGTAGCGAGTTTAGAACCCTCTTCCTCCTTCATCGTGATAAAGGAGATCGGAGTGGACATCAGCGAAGCCTCCAGTATCGAGCAGAGGAATGAGATGGCCAGGGCGCCTAAAAGGAATATCAGAAGCAGTGTCATATCAAACTGCAAATATAGTCAAATTTTCGATGCAGGCGCTATCTAACTATTGTACGGATGACTCGGCTGCTGACCGAAGTGGCGACTTCGTAAGGAATGGTGTCGAGTTGTGATGCGATATCCTCGAGTCTGGGATTCTGTCCGAAAATGGTAACGATATCGCCTTCTTTCACGTCCACGCCGGTAACGTCCAGCATAACGGCGTCCATACAGACGTTGCCGATGGTCGGGACCATCTGCCCGTTGACCATAAAACGACCGCGTCCGTTGCCGAGGCGGCGGTCGATGCCGTCCGCATACCCGATATCGACGGTTGCGATGACCGAAGGACGCTCGATCTTTCCGCGGCGGTCATAACCTACCGTGCCGTCTTCCGGATTGAGGTGCTTGATCTGCACGACCTTGACCTTGAGCGTCGCGATCGGGCGCACGTCCTCGCGCGGCATAGTCTGGATGCCGTACATTCCGATTCCCAGACGGACCATATCATACTGATACTGAGGATAAAGTTCTGCGAATCGCTCGATACCCGCCGTGTTGTAGAGGTGACGGATCGGCTGGTAACCGAGGAACGAATGTATCTGTGACGAGAGGCGGTCGAAGAGCGCTGCCTGCTCGAGGGAGAAGCCGTCCATCGCCGGCGTATCGGCGGCGGCAAGATGCGAATAGATACCCTTGACGTAGATGGTATCGTCCTTTGCCAGGAAATCCATCAGTTCCGGCAGGTCGCGTTCCATAAATCCGGTGCGGTGCATACCCGTATCTATCTTGATCTGCGCAGGGATGTGCTTCAGGCCGCGGGCTTTCACGCAGTCGCGGAAAAGGCGGACTGAATACATATCGGGCAGATTCGGCTCGATGCCGTAATTGATGAACTCGGGGTATGAATCCACGCCCGCGGTAAATGCTATGATGGGCAGACGGATGCCGCGGCTGCGGAGCTGGATGCCCTCTTTCGCGTATGCGATACCGAAATAATCTACCAGACCGAGGTCCTGCAGTTCATCTGCCAGCACGTCCATTCCGAAGCCGTAGGCATTTGCCTTGAGCAACACGAGCATTGCCGTCTCCGGCATAAGTTTCGAACGGAAATGGGCGATATTGTGCAGCAGATTCGGCTCGCTGATATCGAGTCGCGGATATTTGGGTTGTTCTGAAGTTTTTTTCATATCACTATCCCCAGAGGCCGTACATTACAGATTCAATCGAAGCAGCCGTAAGGCCGTCCTCGTCGCGGAGCGGATTGTATTCGAGCAGATCTACGCAGCAGAGCATTCCGGTCGACGCCAGGCAGCGGACCAGACCGTACAGGTCTTCGGGCGAAACTCCGCCTTCGGCTGGAACATTTACCGCAGGTGCGAATGCCGGATCCATTACGCCTACGTCGATGCTAAGGTGAATGCGCTTCGCCTTGCGGCGGCGAATGATGGACATTATGCTTTCGACGGCTGAGGTTCCGCGACCGGTGGCACCGCAGCCGATAACCTTGCGGCAGGGAATCTCGTTGACTTTCTGATCCAGAAGTATCTTCTGCTCGTCCTCGTCCACCGAGCGCGTTCCTACGAGAATGAGGTTGCGCGGGTTGAGGAATCTCTGAAGCTTGTCTTCAAAGCGGCTGTCGCTCTGCCCTATCATCGTAGCGAGCACCATTCCGTGGTAATTGGCCGAAGGGCTCGTCTGATAAGAGTTCAAATTGGCGTGAGCTCCGATCCAGACCACCGCCACGTCGGAATAGCGGTTGCAGGTAGCCTTGAGCGAACCGAGAGCCGCAGACTGGTCGCCGCCGATGATGAACGGGACTCTTCCGTTCTCGTAGGCGTCGGCAACCGCCTCGTAAACCCGGTTGGTCACGTCCAGAATCTCGCCGGCCCATTTGACGCGCTGCGAATCCTTGTACCTCTGTTCTTCAGGCAGTTCAGCCTGATTAACGGAGACAATCTCAATCTTGTGGCCGAGGGAGGCAATGGTACTGAAAAGACCTTTCTGCTCAAGTGCATCGGGAGCCTTTTCAGATCCGGGAATATCTGCCCCGTACGAAATTCCGGCTTTGATGGCGGTAATGTCCATAGAACTATGTTTATCTGCGTTTTTTCTTCTTCATCAGGCCCATTCGGCCGGGAATATTGCCGCCCGAGACCTGTTTCATAACCTTGCGGGTGCCTTCGAACTGCTTCAGCAGGCGGTTTACTTCCGCTACGGACGTGCCGCTGCCGGCTGCAATACGCTTGCGGCGGTTGCCGTTGATCATCGTGGGATTCTCTCGCTCGTAGGGAGTCATCGAGAGGATGATGGCCTCGACGCCCTTGAACGAGTCGTTGTCGAGTTCTACGTCCTTGATGGCCTTGCCTACGCCCGGAATCATCGAAGCCAGATCCTTGATGTTGCCCATCTTCTTTATCTGCTGTATCTGCTTGTAGAAGTCGTTGAGATCGAAACGGTCGTTGGCGATCTTCTTGTGCAGGCGGCGGGCTTCCTCTTCATCGAACTGCTCCTGAGCCTTCTCGACGAACGAGACGACGTCGCCCATTCCGAGGATTCGGTCGGCGATGCGGGACGGATAGAAGACGTCGAGCGCCTCCATCTTCTCGCCGGAACTTATATATTTAATAGGTTTGCCGACTACGGCGCGGATGGAAAGTGCCGCACCGCCGCGGGTATCGCCGTCCATCTTGGTCAGCACGACTCCGTCGAAATCCAGACGCTCGTTGAAGATGCGTGCCGTTTCGACTGCATCCTGACCGGTCATCGCATCTACGACGAACAGCGTTTCGGTAGGCTTGACTGTGCTGTGGAGAGCAGAAATCTCGTCCATCAGCTCGTCATCGACCGCGAGGCGGCCGGCGGTATCGACGATGACCACCTGGAATTCCTCGCGGCGCGCACGGGCAATCGCATTCTGCGCGATGCTGATAGGATCCTTGACGCCTTCTTCGGTATAGCACTCTACGCCAATCTGCGAGCAGAGCGTCTGCAACTGTGCGATAGCAGCGGGACGGAACGTATCGCAGGCAGCCACCAGCACCTTGCGGCCCTTCTTTTCCTTGAGGTTGAGCGCAAGCTTGCCGCAGAAGGTGGTCTTACCGGAACCGTTCAGACCGGCAACGAGCACGACTGCAGGCTGACCTTTTATATTGATATCGACGGCTTCGCCGCCCATCAGTTCGACCAGTTCGTCGTGCACGATCTTGACCATCTGCTGGCCCGGGCGCACCGAACGGATCACGTCCTGACCTATGGCTTTCTGCTTGACCTGGTCGCAGAAATTCTTTGCTACCTTGAAACTTACGTCCGCATCCAGCAGTGCCTTGCGGACGTCTTTCATAGTCTCGGAAATATTGATTTCCGTTATCTTACCCTGCCCCTTGAGAAGTTTGAACGAGTTCTCAAGGCGGTCCATCAAATTCTCAAACATATCACTAAATCGATTGGAGAGACAAAAATAGCAAATTTATTCGTATATTTGCGGCCCCGATTTGGAATTATTAGTTCAATACAAATAACTATGAATCCTTTCTTTTATGCGGTACCTGCAGCATCTATAATCGCGCTGCTCTTCGCATTCCTCTTCTACAAGCAGATGAAGAAAGAGGACGAAGGTACCCCCACAATGAAGCAGATCGCACTGTACGTTCGCCAGGGAGCTATGGCTTACCTGAAGCAGCAGTACAAGGTTGTGATCATCGTGTTTATCGTACTGGCAATTTTCTTTGCAGTACTGGCTTATGGTTTGAACGTGCAGAATCCCTGGGTACCGTTTGCTTTCCTGACTGGCGGTTTCTTCTCCGGTCTCGCAGGTTACATCGGTATGCGTACGGCTACTTTCGCATCCGGACG
>CAMZIP010000016.1 GCA_947307265.1 uncultured Bacteroidales bacterium
CTCCTATCTGGTCAGCAAGTATGAGGCTACGGTCAAAGGCGAATTGTTCTCCAACACTTACAACCAGCTCCACTATCTCGGTGTTCCCGTGAACGTCTCGTTCGACTTCCTGCATTCGAAGCGTTTCGCCGCGTATGCAAATGTCGGAGCGATGGGCGAGAAATGCCTCTCTTCACGTTACGTGTACGGGAGCCACGTGGACTTCGAGGATGTTGACGGATTTCAGTTCTCGGTTATGGCCGGTATCGGCGTAGAGTACTGGTTCGTTCCCAGATTGGGTATATATCTGGATCCGAGCCTGGTGTACTACATCGAGAACAGCAAGCATCCGCAGCCGCTCAGCATCCGCACTGCAGAGCCGACACAGATTCGATTCGAAGCCGGTCTCCGCTTCCGTCTCTAAGACACATCACCCACACACCACCATAGCAAGAATGCCGGTCAGAAAACCAGCATTCTTGTTTTTTCATCCTCAACGAGGATCTGAACCTTGAGAGTCTCTTCGGGGAGCAGTTCTTCTATCATCTCGGGCCACTCCATCAGGCAGAAACAGCCGCTGTCGAAGTATTCGAACAGGCCTATGTCAACGGCCTCGGCCAATCGCTTGATGCGGTAAAAATCGAAATGGAACACGCTTCCGCCCTGCCGGTCCAGATATTCATTGACTATCGTAAATGTCGGACTGGTCACAGTGTCGCGCACGCCCAACTCGCGGCAGAGCGCCGTGATGAAGGTTGTTTTGCCTGCGCCCATCTGGCCGTAGAATGCGATGATACGGCTGTCTCCCACCGCGTCAAGAAACTCACGCGCGGCTTTTTGCAGCCCTTCTGTCCCGGCAATGGTTATCTCTCTCATAGGATTGGATTAGTATCTGAAGCACGAACCGCCGATGAACTCACGCACGATGGAGTCGGTTGCGATGAACGAGACCTCCTTGGGCGTAAGCGCAGTGACGCGGCGCATAATGAAACTCAGCAGACGCTGTGCCGTGCCGAATGCAGGCGAATCTGCCGGAACGCTGCGGAGCAGGTTGTCAGTATAACTCTTGAGCAGCGGCAACTCATATATCAGACCGGAGTCAAAATAGGCATCTGCGTGACGCATAAACGGGATAATGTTGCGCTTCTCGCCCGCACGCACGCTTGCCCAGCGGATGATGGTATCTTCGGGACGGTGTGCGCGGAACTGATGGTCACGCACCATTCGGCGAAGCAGACGAGTGTCGTATGTCGTATCATTTGCATCATCGATGGACAGCGACTTGATGATGGATGCGTATATGCAGAACATCTCCTCGCGGGGAATGGCCGGCATCAGTTCGGGATTGAGGCCGTGGATGCCCTCCATTATGATAACGCTGCCCTTCGATACCTTCAGGCGGTTGCCTTCGTATTTGCGCTTGCCGAAATTGAAGTCAAAAGTCGGAATCTCGACCTCTTCCCCGGCCAGCAGTTGTCGAAGTTGCTTGTTGAGCAGTTCGACATCCATAGCACCGAGGCTTTCGAAGTCATAATTACCGTTCTCGTCGCGCGGAGTATCCTCCCTGTTGCGGAAGTAATTGTCCATATTGAGGACCACAGGGCGCAGGCCGAGCAGATGCAGATGCACTGCAAGACGCTTGGACGTCGTTGTCTTGCCGCTGCTGGAAGGCCCTGCTATCACAGCCAGGCGGCAATCTACATTGGACGCAATCTGGTCCGCGATGCTCGTCAACTGGCGGGCGTGAAATGTTTCTGAATACTGTATGATCTCGCGTCCGGCGCCGCCTATCAGGGCATCATTGATTGCCGCGACAGTCCTTTCATTCAGCACCCGTTCGATCAGTTCTTCTTTCTTATTATCCATTATAATTCGTTTTTTAAATATTGTCCAGTATAAGAATCGGGCGTTGCCGCCACTTCCTCGGGCGTACCGGCCGCAATAACCGTGCCCCCGCCTGCGCCGCCTTCAGGCCCCATATCGATCAGGTAATCGACGCTCTTGAGTATATCCGTATTATGCTCGATTATCACTACCGTATTGCCGCGGTCAACAAGCTGCTGCAGCACTCCTATCAGGATTTTGATATCATCGAAATGCAGGCCGGTGGTCGGCTCGTCAAGCAGGTAGAGGGTATTGCCGGTATCCCGGCGCGAAAGTTCGGCCGAAAGTTTGAGCCTCTGGCTTTCGCCGCCGCTGAGCGTGGTGGACTGCTGACCGAGCGTGAGATACCCGAGTCCCACATCCTCCAGCGCACGGAGTTTCGATGCTATCCACGGCACGGGAGCGAAAAACTCCAGGGCCTGTGAGACTGTCATCTCCAGCACTTCGTTGATATTGCGGCCCTTGTAGCGGACTGCCAGAATATCGCTCTTGTAGCGTTTGCCGCATTCCTTGCAAGTTACGTATGCCGTAGGCAGGAAATGCATCTCGATGGCCTGCACACCGGCGCCCTTGCAGGCTTCGCAGCGTCCGCCCTTGACATTGAACGAGAACTGCCGCGACGAGAGGCCGCGCACCTTTGCGTCCGGCGTTTCCGCAAACAGTTGGCGAATATCCTTGAACATATCCGTATAGGTAGCCGGATTGCTGCGGGGCGTGCGTCCGATGGGACTCTGGTCCACTTCGATAAGTTTGTCGATATGCTCCAGGCCTTCAATGGTATCAAACGGCAGTATCGGATAGTGCGAACGGTAGAGGCGGTTGCTGACGGCAGGCATCAGCGTCTCGTTGATGAGGGATGATTTGCCGCTGCCGCTGACTCCGCTGACACCCACCAGCATCCCGAGGGGAAGGCGGAGAGTGACGTTCTTGAGATTATTGCCCCTTGCACCGCGAAGCGTGATAAACTTCCCGTTGCCCTTGCGACGCGACTGCGGAACGGGTATGCTGTTGCGGCCGAGCAGATAGTCCAGCGTCGCGCTGGGCATCTTGGAAGCCGCCATATCCTGAGGACGTCCGTTGTAGAGGACGTGGCCTCCGTGCTCACCGGCACCCGGGCCGAGATCCACAATCCAGTCCGAGCGGAGCATTATCTCGCGGTCGTGCTCCACGACCATCACCGAATTGCCCTCGTCGCGGAGGTCCTGCAGGGATTTTATCAGTTTGATATTGTCCCTCTGATGCAGGCCGATACTGGGCTCGTCAAGTATGTAGAGCACTTCGACCAGGCGGCTGCCGATCTGGGTTGCGATACGGATGCGCTGGCTTTCGCCGCCGCTGAGCGAACGCGTGGAACGTGCAAGGCTCAGATAGTCCAGACCTACGTCCACGAGGAAACGGATTCGCTCGCGAAGTTCTTTGAGAATATCTTCCGCAATCTGGCGCTGACGCTGATCGAGACGGTCATTGAGCGAACATATCCACTTATAAAGATCGGAGATATCCATTGCGGCCACCTCTGCGATATTGAGACCGTCTATCTTGAAACAGAGCGCCTCGCGCTTCAGGCGCGTACCGCCGCACTCCGGACAGACAGACTCCGCAATATACATATCCTTGCGCAAAAGTTCCCGGTCGCTCTCGTCTCCCGTCGGGGTAATGTCTGAAAGCACTCCGGGGAATATGGAGAGTTGCCCCGAAGCACCGCTGCCGATATGGAAGAGGTCGTTGGAGCCGTAGAGTATCTTGCCCATCGCCTCTTCGGGAATATCGGCTATGGGCGTATGCAGATTGCAGCCATAACGGCTCAGGATAGCTTCGATAAATTCGAAAGTTGATGTCTGGCGGGCCTCGCCTATCGATGCGATACCGCCCTTGGCGATGGATTTGCTGCGGTCAGGGATAATCCTGTCCATATCCACGTCCGTGATGATGCCGAGTCCGCGGCAGGACGGGCAGGCGCCCTGAGGTGAGTTGAATGAAAAAGTAAACGGCTCCGGCGGATTGAGTGAAAGCCCCGTATCCGGGCAGACCAGATTGCGGCTCAGGTAAACGGGCTCGCCCCCGTCCGCAGGAAGGAGCATCATCGAGCCTTTGCCCTGCGTGAGGGCGGTGGTCACCGATTCGCGGATGCGGCGCACGTCATCGGCCGAGGGGACGAGCTTGTCTATCACCAGCTCGATGAAGTGTACCTTGTATCGGTCCAGCGGCCGGACTTCGGCCAGGGCGCAGATCGTCCCGTCTATGCGGACCTGCGTATAGCCCTTGCGGACAAGCTGCTCGAATAGCTCTTTGTAGTGGCCTTTGCGGCCGCTGACCAGCGGGGCGAGGAGCAGAATGCGCTGTCCTGCGTGATGCGAAAGGATCAGATCCACGATCTGCGCATCGGTATAGCGGACCATTTCGCTCCCGGTCTCCGGCGAATAGGCTTTGGACGCCCTTGCGTAGAGCAGGCGGAGGAAATCATATATCTCCGTCATCGTGCCGACGGTCGAACGTGGATTGCGGCCTACGGTCTTCTGCTCGATGGCGATTATAGGGCTGAGGCCTTTGATGTCTTCAACCTTGGGGCGTGCGAGGATGCCGATATACTGCCGCGCATAGGACGAGAGCGTCTCCATATAGCGGCGCTGCCCTTCGGCAAATATCGTATCGAACGCCAGCGACGACTTGCCGCTGCCGCTCAGTCCGGTAATGACTACCAGACGGCCGCGCGGTATATCGAGGTCGATATTCTTGAGGTTGTGCTCGCGGGCACCCCTGATTGTGATTTTTCCCGAATCCATCAGCATCTGCCACCTATTCGGGAACAAATATACTAAAGAGTTTGGAAACTATTAAAGGCTATCGCCTTTGAGAAGCATTTCGTCAGTAATGACAAATTCCCAGACTGGTGTCGGATATTCCTCGTAATACTCTTGAGGTTCCGGCTTATAAATCAACTTCCAATTCTGAAGATTGAAAATGCTTATATCAAAATCTGAAGAATCTTTTGACGACCACTGGACCAGAATATTGCCGTTCTCGTCATAAATATAAAATGGATCACACAGAGGTGCCGGTAAAAAGGTGTCACTTATGCCGAGTTGGCTGGGATACTGCGTTGCCGTTTTCGCATAATCATCCCAGGTATCACCAGGGTCCATCCAATACCGTGATTCATCATAATGAAATCCAGGGGTTATTCGTATACGTTGGCTGCTGTTATTCCTTATTATGAAATGACAAAGGTATGTGCTCTCATAATCCCAAGGAAAGTCAAAACTGAGGCAACCCTCCACTATAAAAAGTGCTGAACAAAATAGTATGATTAATAACTTTTTCATTGCAAATCCGTTTTATTGAGCGTACTACTCCATTTGAACACTGTATATGTATTCGTCTCGTCTTCGTACTGTTCTTTGATGCAGGACCACTTCTTGTAGTGGTAAAGACTATTATTTGAAGATTTTCCACCTGGAGTCCAGGTAGCAAGTACATCACCGCTGGAAGCAGATATGATTTCTATCTTGGAATCCTCCTTTATATCTCCTATGTATATCTGATTGAAAACATATTCCGTATTATCCGCATCAAATAAACGATACCTCCAATCAAAAAAACGATACCTCCAATACGAAAGGCCGACTTCTTCGGTTTTGCCCCAACCTATGAAACATTCTATGACAAAAGGTCCTTCAACATAGCCATATTGTCGATGAAAAGCATAATAAGTATGCCTGTAGATAATATCCTGGCCCGCATAATTCGTTACTTCAAATGTAGCAGTATATACCTTATTCTCATCACCAGGTCTATAATACCAGCACCCGGTAGTTATTAAACAAATGACTGCCAACACGATGAAAACTGTTTTCTTATGTTTCATATTGTAGAAGAAGTATGTTTTCCCCAAATGTTCTAAAGGTACTGATTATTCATTAAAACTCCAATTATTCAACTATCTACGATCCTGAATAGACTTTGCAGCCAATAGTTTCAAGGGACAAATTTACGACCTATTGTTTGGGGTATTGCATAATCAATCAGGGAAATATCTTACATAGAAAAAATAAAGTCGGCCCCACACCGCATTCTGGGGCCGATTATATAGTAAGACAAAATAAATATCTTACATAAAACTCAATATGCTGATTATCAGCTATTTATAAATACGCTTCGATAATATTCTGATTTTAAATAAATTAGCCGACTTCTAGTCAGAGACTCTCTTGAACCTTGCTATTCGCTCACTGACAGTTCTCAGATAGTATCGTTTCATCTTGTCGTTCAGAAAACTCCACTGGCAAAGTCTTATGGCAGTATCGGGCAATTGCATATACTTGTCAAGTATCCTGTCAGCACGGGCTTTCACCAGACCGATGCGTGCCCCGAAACGCTCAAAGTCCAGGCGACAGGTATTCCGGATCGTACCTGAAAGAATAGCTCTCCCCCGGCTGATTCTCAACCAGTAAACCAGCTCTCATATTATTGACATATACCTCGAGTTGTCTCATTTTTGATGGAATTATACTGTCTGACGAACCTTGAATACGATCTCCATCCCGAGGACCTCCATTATTTTGGAAACTGTGGCCAACGACGGGTTTCCTTTACCCCGCTCTATATCCTTAAGCGTTGCCAAACCGATTCCGGCTATTTCAGCCAAGTCCTGTTGTGAAATAGCAAGCGTTTTTCTCCGCCTTTTTATAACTTGCGCAATATCCATAAGTCCAATATAATAAACTATTGGCACAAAGATATGCAATTATAATAGAAAAACAAATATCAAAGTACAATATATCGTACTTTAACATCTACGGTCTCAAAAACAGGTTATTGGCCTTTTCGCGACCGATGGTGGTGGGGTATCCGTGGCCGGGGAGGATCCGGGTACTGTCGGGGAGGCAGAGCAGGTGGGTGCGGATCGAATCGAGGATGGCATTGGGATCACCGGTCGGAAGGTCAGTGCGGCCCACACTGCCCTCGAAGATGGTGTCGCCGGAGAAAAGCAGACCAGAGGCCTCGTTGTAATAACATACACAGCCCGAAGTATGGCCCGGCGTATGGATCACCTGAAAGACAGCCTTGCCCAGATGAAGCGTCTCCCCTCCTTCGAGAAGATTGAACGGCCCCTTGGGTTCCTCAAGCACGAGATCCATCCAGGCTGCCATCCGATGCGCCATCGGAAGCTGCTGTACCTCCTCGCGATGCATCCAGACCGGGGTATTCCACTTGCCGCGGACGGCATCAAGGCCAAGGATATGATCGAAATGCGCGTGCGTGAGCCAGATTGCCTCCGGTTTGAGGCCCGTTTCGGTGACAAATTGCTCAAGACGCTCGAATTCCCGACCCGACGCACAACCGGGATCGATGATGGCACAATGCAGTCCCTCATCCCAGACGAGCCAGGTACATTCACGGATGGGATTGAAATAAAAAACTTTGAATTCCACTTGCAAAGACTCTTAGTCCTGCAAATATAACAAAAACTTACCGCTTGCAGCAGCCGCTGCGCCCTGCAAAGGGACATCCGGAGCACGAAGCGTCGCAGGAAGCTGACGAACCCCCGCCACTGCCGCAGGAGCAGCCGCCCCGCCTGCCGCGCGAGGTACGGTAGATAAGATATGCCGCCGCCGCGAGCACAAGGACCGCTATGATGATATACTGCAACATATCAGAAGAGGCTCCCTATCTGATAGACCAGCGCACTTACCACCCAAGCCAGGGCGGTGGTATAGAGAGCGGCTACAAGGGCCCATTTATGCTTGCCTGTCTCGTTTCGGATAGCCGTAACCGTCGCAATGCACGGGAAATACAGCAGCACGAAAAGCAGATAGCAAATGGCAGTCAGCGGTGTTATGCCGTCTGCCGCCATCGCCGCGCGAAGTTTCTCGCCTCCGGAAAGATCCGAGACATCAACTGAATCCTCACCGGCGCTGAGAGCCTCCTGAGCCGCATCGTCGCTATAGAGAACGCCGATGGTCGAAGCGACGATCTCCTTCGCTCCTACGCCCGCAAGCAGCGAGACATCCAGCTTCCAGTTGAAACCCTGCGGGCGGAATACCGGCTCAACTATATGTCCGAGACGGCCGATGCAGCTCTGCTCCTGCTGCTCCTTGACACTAAGACTGTCATCGTGCGGGAAATACCCGAGAGCCCAGACAATCACGCTGGCGGCCAGAATGATCGTACCCATCTTCTGAATATACTGGCGGCCCTTCTCCCAGGTATGGCGGAAGATAGCCTTGCCCGTAGGGCAACGGTACGGCGGCAGCTCCATCACGAACGGAGTATCGTCGCCGCGAAGCACGAACCGGCTCAGAATGCGGCTTACGACAACGGCCGTTACGATGCCAGCCACATACAGGCCGATCATCACGAGGCTCTGGTATTTGACAGCGAAAAACGTCCCGACAATCATAATATATATCGGCAGGCGGGCGCTGCACGACATAAACGGCATTACGAGCATCGTGATAAGGCGCGAACGGCGGCTCTCGATCATACGAGTGGACATAATGGCCGGTACGTTGCAACCGAAGCCCATTACCAGCGGAATGAAAGATTTGCCGTGCAGGCCCATCTTGTGCATCGGCTTGTCCATAATGAATGCGGCACGCGCCATATATCCCGAATCCTCCATAAAGGAGATAAACGCGTATAGAATCAATATCTGCGGCAGAAAAACCATCACGCTGCCTACGCCGCCCACCACGCCGTCAACCAGCAGGTCGCGGACCGGTCCCTCGGGCAATACATTGCCAAGCAGCGAGCCCAGCGCGGCGAAACCCGCCTCCAGCCAGTCCATCGGATACTGGCCTACGGCAAATGTCACCTCGAACATCAGCAGTAGCAGCGCGAAGAATATAGGGAAACCAAAATACTTGTGCGTCAGGATGGCGTCAAGCTTATGCGTGAAACGGTAAAGCCCGTGGTTGTCGCCCATCCGGTAACCGGCCTCCTTCAATGCGCCGTGGATAAAACCGTACTTGGCATCCATTATGGCCGTCTCGAGGTCAGTCTTGGACTCCTCGCGCACGCGCGCCGCCACGTGGGAGACCTCCTCGTCTATCGCGGCAGCCTGCGGCAGACCTTCGATAAGCTTGTGAATCTCGGTATCGCCCTCCATCAGCTTTACCGCCAGATATCGCAGCGAATAGCGGGCCCGCAGCCCGGAATCCCGCAGCAGGGCCCAGATAGCCGAAATACCATCCTCCATCTCGTGACCGTAATTGATATGGATATGGCGGTAATGCGCATCCTCGTCCTCCGTACCCTCGTAGAGCCTGACAATCGCCGCAAAGAGATCCTGTACCCCGCGGCCCGTGCGGAACGAGGTCGGTACCATCGGTATGCCGAACAGCTCGCCCAGACGGTCGCAGTCCAGACTGTCCCCGCGGCGCTCCAGCTCGTCGTACATATTGAGCGCCCCGACGATACGCAGGTGCATATCCACCAGCTGCGTGGTAAGGTAGAGATTGCGCTCCAGATTGGACGAATCTATGACGTTGATGATGATATCGGGCGTTTTCTCGACAATATGCCGGCGGACATAGAGTTCTTCCGGACTGTAGGCCGAAAGCGAATACGTGCCCGGCAAATCGACCAGATTGAGGATATAATCGCCGTAAACGGCCCTGCCCTCCTTCGCGTCCACCGTAACGCCGCTGTAATTGCCGACGCGTTCGTGCGCGCCGCTGGCGAAATTGAAGAGCGACGTCTTGCCGCAATTGGGATTGCCTACGATTGCGACATTGATGATGCGGCGTTCCGCCTTGAATGAAGGATCCGAAGAATGATCGTTTTCGACGGCTTCGAAGCCCGGCAGCCCCTCGCCTTCGGAAGACATACTGCGGCTGGCCTCGTCGGTATATGGCACGACCTCTATCATTTCCGCCTCGCGACGGCGGAGCGAAACCTCATACCCAAGCACGCGGTACTTGACCGGGTCCTGAAGCGGCGCATTGAGCAGCACCTCGATCGAATGGCCCTTGATGAAGCCCATCTCGACGATACGCTTGCGGAAGCCGCCGTGACCGAGCACCTTCACAATAATGCCTTTCTCGCCCGTATGAAGTTCCGAAAGTCTCATACCATATAAACGAATTACACCTTTTACGGATGCAAAGATACCTCTGCAGGGCGACAAGGTCAATACCAAAAAATAATGATTTATCGAAATTGTTTTTGTACATTTGTTACGATAAACCAACAGGTCCAACTATGCATATAGCAATCGCAGGCAATATCGGAAGCGGCAAGACGACTCTCACCCGCATGATTACAGAACATTTCGGCTGGACGCCGAAATTCGAATCAGTCGAATACAATCCATATCTGTCAGATTTCTACAACGATATGGAGCGCTGGTCGTTCAATATCCAGATCTACTTCCTCAACAAGCGTTTCCTCGACGTGGTCGAGATCCGCAAGAGCGACAAGATCATCGTCCAGGACCGCAGCATCTACGAAGATGCCTGCATTTTCGCCCCCAACCTCCACGATATGGGGCTGATGACCACCCGCGACTTCGAGAACTATTCATCGCTCTTCTCCCTGATGGTATCGCTGGTCCAGGCACCCGACCTGCTCATCTACCTGCGCAGTTCCATTCCCAACCTGGTAGCCAATATCCAGAAGCGCGGCCGCGAATATGAGAGCAGCATCCGCCTCGACTACCTCAAGGGCCTCAACGAGCGCTACGAAGAGTGGATCGAAGGCTACAAGGACGGCAAACTTCTCATAGTCGACGTGGACAACCTCAAGTTCCAGGAGAATCCGGCCGATTTCAGTGCCATCTGCGACAAGATAGAGGCCCAGTTGCACGGACTGTTCTAACAAACCACCACATACACAATGATTACAGACATTATTTCCACCTGCAAGATGCCATACTCCCCGCCTCTTGTAGAGACGGTGGATACCAACTCCGGAAGGATTATCTGCACAAGTCCCGATCCGGGGAGCAATGAGGAGATAGGTTATGAAAAATGGAATAATTGGTAAAATGGCAAAGACTATGAAAAAGCATTATATAATCCTTACAGCACTGCTGTTCGCGCTTACGGCCTGCTCCGTCGAGCCCGTAGAGGTCATCCCTGCAGGATCGAAAGTCGTTATCAACGCATATAACGAAGGAGCGGCAGATACCCGTACCACCGTCATCGACGGCGGCACCCACCTCTACTGGGAGCCGGGCGAGGAGATCAAGATTTTCTGCAACGGCAATTCCGGAAAACTCACTTCGCAAAACACCACTCTGGCCGACGTAGCGCGATTCGAAGGCACATTCCCCGTAGCCATCGGCTCGACCGAAGGCGCAACGGGCGGCAGCAACGCCATCTGGGCCCTCTATCCCTACAGGGATGACGCCCAGTCCGACGGCGCGTCTGTCACCACCACATTGGATGACAAGCAGACGGGCCGCGTCGGCAGCTTCGCCAAGAACACTTTCATCACACTCGGAAAGTCCACCAACTTTGACGTTGCCTTCTACAATGTCACAAGCGGACTCTGCTTTACCCTCGTCAACGAAGGTATCCGAAGCATCACCTTCGAGAGCGCCGGCGGCGAGGCGATTGCGGGCACATTCAAGGCTGTATTCGATGGAAACCTGCCGGTCGTCCAGCAGATCACCGATGGACGCTCATCAGTGACCCTGACGGCTCCTGAAGACGGTTTCTTCGAGATAGGCAAGAAATATTATATAGTCACCCTGCCCCAGACACTGGCAAGCGGCTTCAAAGTCACCTTCAAGAGGGCTTCCGAATATGCCGAGCGCAGCACTTCAAACCCCATCATCTTCAGTCGCGGCGTTTTCCGCTCCATAGAGAATATCGATGATGGCGTGACCTTCGAGTGGCTTATGGATTCACCCGTAGATATGGGCCTGAGCGTCAAGTGGTGCACCAACAACCTGGGCGCGACCTCGGCTCTCGACGGCGGCGCATTCTACGCTTGGGGCGAGACCGCAACCAAGACAGATTTCAGCTGGGCGACCTACGCGTGGGGCACTGGCGCAGACGCCCTGACCAAGTACACCTCCACGGACAACAAGATCAACCTGGCGCTGGACGATGATGCAGCATATAATGCTCTGGGCGAGCACTGGAGACTTCCTACCCGTAGTGAGATCAACGAACTGCTGGCAACCCGGACCAATCCCAATTACAGCTGGACTTGGAACGAAGATCCCGCCGGCTGGATGGTCAAGTACCTGGTCAACGGCAACCGTATTTTCTTCCCGCTTCCGGGAGGTGTTACCGGCACCAGCCCCTTCTCTGTCGGAGAGAGTGGCTTCTACTGGTCTTCCACCCGTGACTCGGATTATCCCGAAAAGGCCGGCCTGCTTATGCTCACCTCAACCGACGCGAGCGCCACTGAAGGAACTCGTTACATCGGCCGCAGCATCCGCCCCGTCTATCAGGATGATATAGGTGTCAAAGCCGTCGAATTCGGCCTCAGCGTCAAATGGGCTGAATGCAACCTGGGGGCCACCAACATCGAAGACTTCGGCGATTACTATGCGTGGGGCGAGACCGAGCTTAAGACCACTTACAACTGGACTACCTACATCTGGTGTATGGGCTATGAATCGACCCTTACCAAGTACTGCAACATCTCAAATTACGGTTATATGGGCTATAATGACGGCAAGACCCAGCTGGATCCCGAAGATGACGTGGTCCATTCCAAGTTCGGCGGCAAGTGGCGTATGCCTTCCGGCGACGAGATTGTCGAACTGGTCAATACCCGACAGGACAAAGCCCACTACGCCTGGGAGTGGACCACCATCGGCGGCAACAACGGTTGGAAGGTGACATACCTTGTCAACGGCAACAGCCTGTTCTTCCCCGTCGCCGGCTCAATGTCGAGCTCTTCGCTGGTCAATGGCAACGACGTCGGGTATTACTGGTCATCCTCACTGGTATCTACCAGCCCCAACGACGTGAGATACTTCTACCTCGGCCCTGGCGGTTTCGGCACCAACACCGGCTATCGTTTCTACGGCCGCTCGATCCGTCCCGTCCTGGAATACTGATAAATCAACATCACTGCCGGAGCCTTTCCGGCAGTGATTTGTCGAACAAAATAAAAATCCGGCTCCCCGAAACGGGGGCCGGATTTTTAAGTAAGAAGCGGTGGCTATTATTTGCCGCCGGTCTTACGGGGAGCCGCGACCTTCTTTGCAGGAGCAGCAGCCTTGGTCGAAACCTTGGCGGTGTCCTTCTTGGCAGCAGTCTTCTTTGCAGGAGCCTTCTTTGCAGCAGGAGCAGCTTCGCCCTCTGCCTTCGGCTCTGCAGCCTTCTTGGCGCCGCTGCGGCGGGTGCTCTTCTTGGGAGCAGCCTCTGCCTTTGCGGGAGCAACTGCAGCATCGCTGAAGTCAACGAGTTCCATAATTGCCATATCGGCTGCGTCACCTACGCGGAAACCTGTCTTGAGGATGCGGGTGTATCCGCCCGGACGGTCAGCGACCTTCGGTGCGACTACGCGGAACAGTTCACTGACGGCCTCTTTCTGCTTCAGATAGCTGAAGACAACGCGGCGGGAGTGAGTGGTGTCCTCTTTCGACTTGGTAATCAGCGGTTCGACGTAATCCTTCAGAGCCTTGGCCTTTTCGACGGTCGTCTCAATGCGCTTGTGAAGAATCAGGGAAGACGCCATATTGGCCAGCATAGCCTTACGGTGACCGCTCTTGCGACCCAGGTGGTTGATTGCCTTATTGTGTCTCATAATTATTTTTCTTTAGATTCGATGTTATACTTGCTGATATCCATACCGAAATTGAGTCTCAGACGGTCTACAAGGGCGTCAATCTCGCTCAGCGACTTCTTGCCGAAGTTGCGGAACTTCATCAGTTCGGAACGCTGGTGTGCAACCAGGTCAGCGAACGTTTCGATCTGTGCAGCCTTGAGGCAGTTGAGAGCGCGAACCGAAAGTTCCATATCGGAAAGCTTGGTGAGGAGCAGGTGACGCATACGAAGTGATTCTTCGTCGAGTTCCTTGCTCTCGCTTTCGGGTGCGGTCTCCAGTGAGATCTTCTCGTCGGAGAAGAGCATAAAATGATAGATCAGGATCTTTGCGGCCTCTTTGAGGGCTTCCTTCGGGTGAATGGAGCCATCGGTCTCAATCTCAATCGTGAGCTTGTCATAGTCGGTCTTCTGATCGACACGGCAGTCCTCTACGATGTAGTTGACATTGCGGATAGGAGTAAAGATCGAGTCGATTGCGATGGTATCGACCGGCGCATTCTCGACCTTGTTCTCCTCGGACGGGACATAACCGCGTCCCTTGCCGATGCGGACTTCCATCTTGATCTCGACGGAGGGTTCCATCGAGCAGATGTGAAGTTCGGGATTGAGCACCTTGAAAGAGGACAGTGCCTTCGAGATATCCTCGGCTGTGAATTCCTGCTTCCCACCGACAGTAACGTTTACCACCTCGCCGTCAACGTCATCGATCATTCTCTTGAGACGGATCTTCTTGAGATTGAGGATGATGTCCACGACACTCTCAATGACACCGGGGATGGTGTCGAACTCGTGGCTTACGCCGTCGATTCTGATTGAGGTGATGGCAAAACCTTCCAAAGAGGAGAGGAGGATGCGGCGAAGGGCGTTACCGATCGTCGTACCGTAACCAGGCTCCAGGGGGCGGAATTCAAAGCGTCCGAAAGTATCGGAAGATTCGAGCATTATGACCTTGTCCGGTTTCTGAAATGCTAAAATTGCCATATTGTTGTTTGTTTTAGTTATCAGTGTGTTGCAAAAATCAACCGTTACTTGGAGTACAACTCGACGATCAACTGTTCATTGATGGTCTCAGGAATCTCTTCGCGGACGGGCATCGTAGTCAGCTTGCCGACGTACTTAGCGCCATCCCACTCGAGCCAGGAGCACTTCGCGGGAGCGGAAGCAAGGCTGTTCTGGACAACCTCGAGGCTCTTGGAACGCTCGCGGACACCTACGATGTCACCAGGGCGGACCTGTGCGGAAGGCACGTTGCAAACCTCACCGTTGAGGGTGATGTGGCAGTGCGATACCAGCTGACGTGCAGCAGCACGCGTAGGAGCGATACCGAGGCGATAAACGAGGTTGTCGATGCGGGTTTCGAGCAGGAGGATGAGGTTCTCGCCGGTGCGGCCCTTCATCCTGTTTGCCTTTGCATAGAGGTTGCGGAACTGACGCTCGAGAAGGCCGTAGGTGTACTTCACCTTCTGCTTCTCAGCCAGCTGAATGCCGTACTCAGAAGTCTTTTTGCGCTTCTTGGCGAGGCCGTGCTGTCCCGGAGGATAGTTCTTCTTTTCGAAATACTTGTCGGGGCCGTAAATCGGTTCCCCGAATTTGCGGGCTATTTTGGTTGTGGGCCCTGTATATCTTGCCATAATCCGAATACTTTTAAGTTAGACGAAAAATTAGACGCGGCGACGGCCCTTAGGACGGCAACCGTTGTGAGGAATCGGGGTCACGTCGATGATCTCGGTGATCTCGATACCTGCGCCATTGAGGGCGCGGATGGCAGATTCACGGCCTGAACCGGGACCCTTGACATAAGCCTTGATCTTGCGCAGACCGAGGTCGTAAGCGACCTTAGCGCAATCCTGTGCGGCAACCTGGGCTGCGTACGGAGTGTTCTTCTTCGAACCGCGGAAACCCATCTTACCGGCAGAAGACCAGCTGATAACCTGACCAGTGCTGTTGGTCAGCGTAACGATGACATTGTTGAAAGTCGACGAAATATGAGCCTGACCATAGGCGTCAACCTTGACAACTCTCTTTTTGCTTGTTGTAGTTTTCTTTGCCATAATCTAAGCTTTATTTAGTTGCTTTCTTCTTGTTAGCGACAGTCTTCTTGCGACCCTTACGTGTACGGGCATTGTTCTTGGTGCTCTGACCGCGGACAGGGAGGCCGAGACGGTGACGGATACCGCGATAGCAGCCGATATCCATCAGACGCTTGATGTTGAGTTGGACGGAGGAACGGAGTTCGCCCTCGATCTTGTATTCGTTTGCAATCTTGCTGCGGATTGCCGTAACCTGATCGTCAGTCCAGTCCTTGACCTTGATGTTCTCGTCAATACCGAGATCAGCGAGGATCTTGCTGGCGCTGCTGCGACCGATACCGAAGATATAGGTCAGACCTATAACTCCACGTTTGTTGTTGGGTAAATCAACACCGGCTATACGTGCCATAATTTATTATTGCTTTTTTGTTCTTTACAGTTTAAAATTATCCCTGGCGCATCTTGAACTTGGGGTTTTTCTTGCAGATAACATAAAGACGGCCTTTGCGCTTGACGAACTTACAATCCTCACTGCGCTTTTTGATGGATGCTTTTACTTTCATTTGTGTATGTTTTTTTATTTGTATCTGAAGGAAATCCGACCTTTAGTCAGGTCATACGGAGACATTTCGACGCGCACCTTGTCGCCGGGAAGGATGCGGATGTAGTGCATACGCATCTTGCCCGAAATATGGGCGATTATCACGTGCCCGTTATCAAGTTCGACGCGGAACATTGCGTTGGACAGGGCCTCGATGATGGTACCTTCTTTTTCGATTGATGACTGTTTCGGCATAAATGTCTGTTGTCTGACTATTGTTGATTTTTCTCGATGTATTCAAAAGTTGACAGAACTTCGGGGACCGGGCGGCGGATGGCGACAGTCAGTTCGAAGTGCGCGGACTTGCGTCCGTCGGCGGTCAGAACGCCCCAGCCGTTATCGGCCAGATAAACGTCCTTCACGCCGGCATTGACCATCGGCTCGATGCAGATGACCATACCTTCGCGCAGCTTGACGCCGTGACCGCGCCGGCCGTAGTTGGGAACTTCGGGGCTTTCGTGCATATTGCGTCCGACCCCGTGCCCGACCAGCTCGCGGACGATGGAGAAGCCGAGGCTTTCG
>CAMZIP010000017.1 GCA_947307265.1 uncultured Bacteroidales bacterium
GTTGATAAGGTTATTTCTGGCCGATGAGGTCGAGGGCGGCGGAGCGGGAGAGGCCGTTCTGGGTGAGGTGGGTGATGATTTCCTCGAGAAGGGCGTTTCTGCCGTCTGCGAACCCTTCGTCATAGCCCTTTTGGTCGGTTGCGGGGCTGTCAGGTTCGGATAGGACTCCCGCAAGATTGAGTTGCGCTTCTTCTTCATATCCTTCGACAGTAAGCGCAGGTCTCATCGTGTCAAGGGTATAGTTGTCCTGCAGGTTCATCCAGGATTGGGCGGGGATGTCGAGGGCTTTTTCGAGCCGGATGGCGAGCTGGGGCGTGATACGCCTGGCCCCGTGGAGCAGGGCATTCAGGTGAGTCGGCCGCATTCCGATGCTTTGTGCGAAATCCTTCTGCTTTATGCCCCTTTCCTTCAATTCCTCTCGGAGGATACTTCCCGGATGTACCGGCTTGAAAGGCCTTATATCATTTCTTGTTACCATAGTGCGTGTTGTCGATCTCAATCAGTTTTAACGTAATCTTATCGTTTTCCTCTGAAAAAATCAGCCGGTGAACAAATCTGTTACTCAGTCGAACGGACGATAATCCAGAATACTGATAACGAAGACGTTCATAGTGTAGAAAACTAAAATCTCCAAGTCGTTCGACAGTGTCGATTGATTCCATTATCGAGTAGGCCCGGATCAAACCGTCATACAACTTTTTGTTTCTGACTATTTCAAGGTATCGTTTGCTTTCTCCTTCTTCTATGAGCTTTCTGAGCTCTTCGTTCATCACAATTTTCATATGTCAAACAATACAAAGATACATAAATTACCTAAATGTGGTAACTTTTTGATAAATTACTCCCGGAGGGCGGTGATGGGGGTGAGGCGGGAGGCGCGGCGGGCGGGGAGGAGGCCGGAGGCGAGACTGACCGCAAGGCAAATGAGGAGCGCCGCGGCAATCCAGCCCCAGGGGATGCAGAACGGCCCGTCCATCATCAGGGCGACGGCATTGCCGAGAATGAGGCCGAGGAGAATGCCGGCCAGGCCGCCGAGGCTGCCAAGGCAAACGGTCTCGCCGAGGAATTGCAGCCGAATGTCGCGGCGGCGTGCTCCGAGAGCCTTCCGGAGCCCGATTTCGCGAGTGCGTTCCCGGACCGAAACGAGCATCATATTGGTAAGTCCGGTGGCGGAGCCGAGCATCGTGATAAGCCCGATGACGAGCGCCGCGAGAGACAATTTGCGTCGGAGCGAATCCAGCATCCGCTGGAGGGATTCGCCTTCGAGCACCTGAATGTCATCCTTTGCTCCGGCCGGAGTGCGCCGTACGATACGGCCTGCGGCGAGAATTTTCCCGCGCAGCGAATGCCCGCCGTCTCCGATGACGGTTAGCGAACAACCGGCTTCCGGCTCTGTCGCATAGCGCATTGCGACACCGAGCGGTATGACGGCCATCCGGTCCGGCCCGCCGCCGAAAATGGAACCGTGACGGGCGAGAGTGCCGATCACGCGCAGTCGCATTCCGGCTACGGAAATCTCCTCCCCGATGCCGCTCTCTTCTCCAAACAGCCTTCGGCGAATGTGGTCGCCGATGAGGCAGACTTCGCGGTGCGCGTCGACCGGAAGGAGATTGCGACCAGCTGCGAGAACCGCCTGATGGCACGCGGTCCAGCCCTCGTCTGAACCGACAACGGTGATGATGGGATCTGTGCAGCGCCCCCGCGAGGAAACGACGGCGACAGGCGTTACCGGCATCTCGACGCAGGTGTGAATTCCAACTCTCTCTCCAGAACTCGACAAAGAACCACCAGAACGTCTTCCGGGGTCAGCTCTGCCAGGCACTACACCAGGGCCAGTCTTACTGGAAGTCACGGAACGCACGCCCAAATGACCGGTTCTACTTGAAGTCACAGAAGGCACGCTTCCAGAGCCGGCTCTTTCAGAACTGCCCGGCCCACCGCCAGGGACAGAGCCGCTGTCACCCCGCACTCCTTCCGCAATCCTCATCGCCTGGGGTACCGTAAGCGGAGGGGCACCGTCGCTGGCGACGACCTGCAGCGAGCCTCCGCCGAGCCGGCCGAAACTGCCTCGCAGGCCGTTGTCCATAACGGCAATGGCGGTCTCGATACCCACCAGGGAACTGATCCCCACGGCTATCAATGCTAAAGTAAGAATTGTCCTTAACCTGTTGCTCCTGAGTGAATCCAGGGCAGTCGAAAGATACTCTCTCATCCTCAATCCTCCCACGTTTTGTGCGAAGGTAAGCATTATCCTCCGGATGGCCAAGAAACCTCGAAAAAATTCGCTATATTCGCAGGATAAAATTTATTTGAAAAATGGAGAAGAAAACAACACGCCGCACAGGCCGCGACCGTCACGCTACGGCAGAGGCCCCGGCGAAGCAATACAACGGCCGCCCGTATCTGGACCGCCGTCGCAAAAAGGATGACGATGCAGCGCCGAAGGGCAGAAGTTACCGCGCAAAGAGCGACGACTCTGCGCCCAAGGGCCGTACTTACCGTGGCAAGAGCGATGACTCCGCTCCGAAGGGCCGTACTTATCGTGGCAAGAGTGACGACTCTGCGCCGAAGGGCAGAACCTACCGTGGCAGCAGCGATTCAGCGCCTAAGGGCAGAACCTACCGCGGCAAGAGCGGCGACTCCGCTCCCAAGGCCAAAGGTTTCCGCTACAGCGAAAGCGATGCCCCCAAGGGACGCGATTACCGCAAGCGCGAATACGGCGGCAGGCCCGCAAGGAACACCCGCCCCGTCAAGACCGTCAAGCCTGAAACGCAGGCCGACCTCGAACCCGTAGAGGGCGAAGAGTGGGTAAGACTTAACCGTTTTATCGCCAACTCTGGCATCTGCTCCCGCCGAGAAGCCGACGAATACATTCAGACCGGCCTAATCACCGTCAACGGAGAGCACGTCACGACGCTCGGCGCCAAAGTCCGCACGACGGACGACATCCGTTTCAACGGTCAGCGACTCAAGGGCGAGAAGAAGGTTTACCTCATAATGAACAAGCCCAAGGGCTATGTCACCACGATGTCCGACCCCCACGCCGACAAGACCGTGATGCAACTCATTTCCGTCAAGGAATGCCCCCAGAGGGTATATCCGGTAGGCCGCCTCGACAAGAACACCACCGGCCTGCTGATGTTTACCAACGACGGCGAGATGACCGAACGCCTCACGCACCCCTCCAACGGTGCTCGCAAGATATACCACGTCACTCTCGACAAGAAGGTTACGAAGGCGCATTTTGACGCCATCCTGCGCGGCATCGAACTCGAAGACGGCGAGATTCACGCAGATACGCTCTCGTACGTGGACGGCGACAAGCAGCAGATCGGCATCGAGATCCATTCCGGCCGCAACCGCATCGTCCGCCGCATATTCGAACACTTCGGCTACGAAGTCACCCGGCTCGACCGCGTCTATTTCGCAGGACTCACGAAGAAAGCCCTCACCCGCGGCACGTGGCGTTTCCTGACCGAAACAGAGGTTGCAAAACTCAAGATGGGAGCATTCGAATAATGGAAGAAAACCTCAAGGAACCGCAGCCGCAGAATCATCACCGTTCCGGATTCGTCAACATCGTAGGCAATCCGAACGTGGGCAAGTCCACGCTGATGAACGCCCTGGTGGGCGAGAAACTTTCGATAGTGACGGCCAAGGCGCAGACTACCCGCCACCGCATAATGGGCATAGTCAACGGCGACAACTGGCAGATAGTATATTCCGACACGCCGGGCATCCTGCGTCCGGGCTACCGTCTCCAGGAGAGTATGATGGACTTCGTGGACGAGGCCCTCGGCGACGCCGACATTCTGCTCTACGTCACCGATATGGTCGAGACTCCGGACAAGAATCCAGAATACCTCGAGAAACTTGCGCGCATCTCCTGCCCGGTGATCGTGGTGCTCAACAAAATCGACCTTGCAGCCCAGGAGCAGGTTCTCGAACGCATAGCGAAAATCAAGGAGCTCGTGCCGCAGGCGGAAATAATTCCCGTCTCCGCGCTCGAGCGCTTCAACCTCGATACGCTTCTGGACCGCGTCGTGGAACTGCTGCCGGTAAGCCCGCCGTGGTACGACAAAGACACGTTTACCGACCGTTCGATGCGTTTCTTCGCTTCGGAAATCATTCGTGAAAAGATATTTCTCAACTACTCGCAGGAAATTCCCTACTGCACCGAGGTCGTCATCGAACGATTCAAGGAAGGCGAGGAGCGTTACGACATAGACGCCGTCATCAACGTGATGCGCGATTCGCAGAAAGGCATCATCATCGGCCGCCAGGGTGCAGCGCTCAAAAAGACAGCCACCGCAGCCCGCAAGGATATGGAGGCATTTTTTGAAAAGAAAGTTTTTTTGCAGATATTTGTAAAGGTCGAACCGGACTGGCGCGAAGATGCGCGCAAACTCAAGAAGTTCGGATATATACTCAGTTAAAGTTACAGACAGATGAAGGAAGATCAGGAGGACTACGAAGAGCTGCAGGATGAGAATCCGCAGGCAGAAGACGAACTGGACGATCAGGACGAAGTAATTGATCTGGACGACGAGGCGGAAGACGCTTCGGACGGCAAGTTCAACCACGTGCTGGCCGAAGGTGAGAACCGGTACAAACTTTCGGGTATGTACCGCGACTGGTTCCTCGACTATGCCTCGTATTCGATTCTCGACCGCGCCGTCCCGTATATCGAAGACGGCCTCAAGCCTGTTCAGCGCCGTATCCTTCACGCGATGCAGAAGATCGACGACGGCCACTACCACAAGGTCGCGGGTATCGTCGGCGATACGATGAAATACCACCCGCACGGTGACGCCTCCATCAAGGACGCGCTCGTCGGACTGGGCCAGAAGGACTACCTGATCGACACCCAGGGTAACTGGGGCAATATCTTCACCGGCGACTCCGCCGCTGCATCCCGTTACATCGAGGCCCGCCTGAGCAAATTCGCTCTCGAAGTGGCCTTCAACCGCAAGATAACCGAATGGGTGCCTTCCTATGACGGCAACGGCACCGAGCCGGTCGTGCTCCCGATGAAATTCCCCCTGCTGCTTGCACAGGGCACCGAGGGTATCGCCGTCGGTCTTTCGGTCAAAATCCTTCCCCACAACTTCAACGAACTGCTGGACGCAAGCGTGGCAGCCCTCCGCGGCAAGTCATTCGAACTGTATCCGGATTTCCCGACAGGGGGCCTGATCGACTGTTCCAAGTACAACAACGGTCTCCGCGGCGGCAAGGTCCGCATCCGCGCCCGCATCAACAAGGTCGATAAGAAGACGCTCTCCATCACCGAGATACCCTTCGGCCAGACCACCGAGTCCCTCATCGATTCCATCATCAAGGCATCCGACAAGGGCAAGATCAAGATCAAGCGCGTGGACGATATGTCCTCCGACGGCGTAGAGATCATCATACAGCTGCAAAACGATGTTTCGCCCGACAAGACCATCGACGCACTCTACGCATTTACAAATTGCGAAGTTTCGCTCTCGCCAAATGCCTGCGTCATTATGGACCGTCATCCGCACTTTATGGGCGTGGACGAGATTCTGCGTTACAACGCATTCCATACCAAAGACCTGTTCGAGAAGGAACTGGGCATCCGGCTCGACGAACTCGAGGCCGACTGGCACTGGTCTTCGCTCGAAAAGATATTCTTCGAAAAGAGGGTTTACCGCATACTCGAAAACGACGCAGTGACGTGGGAGCAGCAACTCACCGACGTTGAGGCGGAAATGCAGAAATACCGCAACCTGCTGCGCCGCGACATCACCGCCGACGACATTGCTAAACTGGTCGAGAAGCCGGTGCGCAAGATTTCCCGCTTCGATATCAAGGCGGCCGACGAACGCATCCGCGGCATCGAGGAAATGATCGACGAGGTCCGCAACGACCTCGAACACCTGACCGACTATACGGTCCGTTATTTCCAGCAGCTCAAGCGCAAATACGGCGAACGCTATCCGCGCCGCACCGAGGTCGCTACGTTCGAGCAGATTCAGGCAGAAAAGGCGATTGCAGTAAATGCGAAACTCTACGCCAACAAGGCGGACGGATTTGTCGGCATCGACCAGAAGAAGATAGAAAATGCCGAATTCGTATGCGACTGCTCCGACATCGCCGAGATAATCGTATTCCGCGAAGACGGAACGTACCTCGTGACGAAGGTCAAGGACAAACTCTTCGTAGGCAAGGACATTCGCTATGTGGCAGTATTCAACCGCCGCGACGAGCGTACCGTATATAATGTAATATACCGCGACGGACGGCAGGGCCCGTACTACGCGAAGCGATTCTCCGTCACGGGCATAACCCGCGACAAGGAATACAACCTCACCCGCGGCACGGCAGGCTCGACCATCACCTGGTTCACCGCCAATCTCAACGGCGAAGCCGAGGTGCTGCGCCTCTCTTACCGTCCGCGCCCGAAGATGAAAAAGACTTCCGAGGAATTCGATTTCGCGACGCTGGCCATCAAGGGCCGCAGTTCGATGGGTAATCTCGTCACCAAGAAGAACGTCATCCAGCGCGTGACACTCAAGAGCAAGGGCGTCTCGACTCTCGGAGGCAAGCAGATATGGTTCGATACGGACGTCAACCGCCTGAACGACAGCGGCAGCGGCATTCTGCTCGGCGAATTCCAGCAGAATGACAAGGTCCTGGCCATCTGCAAGGACGGTACCTATTATACTACTTCCTACGACCTGAGCAACCGCTATCAGGGCGAACTGGAACTGATCTGCAAGTTCGACCCGAACAAGGTCTTTACAGTGCTGTATTTCGACGGCAGCGTCCGCCGTTACTATATCAAGAGGTTCTGTTTCGAGCCCAACAACAATGTCATCCCCGTCAAGTTCATCGCCGAGGAGGCCGGCTCGAAGTTCGTCGCCATCAGCGAAGACCGTTTCCCGCAGGCCATCGTGACTTTCAAGCCCAAGTCGGGCAGGGAAGAGGAATCCATCGACATCTCCGACTTCGTCAAGGTTATGGGCATCAAGGCGAAGGGACGCCGTCTCTATGATGCCGACGTGTCAAAACTCCGTTTCGGCGAGCCGCTCGAAAAGGAAGAGCCCGAAGAGGATGATCTTCCCGAGAACGATCTTCCTCAGGGAGATGATTTACCGGCAGACGAGCAAGGCGGCGGGCAGGCTGCTCCCGAGGTCGATGAGCCCGAGGAAGAAGAGGAGGATATGCCGAGCAGGACTTACGATATCAACGATCCGTACGAGCCCACGCTTTTCTGATGATCGTAGCACTCACGGGATTTATGGCCTCCGGCAAGTCGTATTTCGGCCGGAAGGCGGCCCGTCGCTGTGGTTTGAAGTTCGCCGACCTCGATCTTGAGATGGCCGAGCGTTCCGGTTACGGCTCTGTCAATGCCCTTGTCGCCCGTGAGGGAATGGAAACCTTCCGCACATTCGAGACGGAAGTTCTGGCTCAATTGCTCGAAACGGAGAAGGATATGGTGCTTTCGCTCGGCGGCGGCACCGTCCTGAGCCCGGCCAACCGGGAAATGTTGAAGCGCAAAGTCCGTATCATCTGGCTCGATACCGATCTGGAAATCATTATGCAGCGGATGAATCCCGCCATCCGTCCGGTCGCCGCGGGCAAGAGCCGCGAAGAACTGGAGGCCCTGTATGCGGAACGGAGGCCTGTCTATGAATCCTGCGCGGACGCAGTCCTGCACATAGGTGCGGAAGATGAAACGGATGAAACCGTGCAGCGTCTTGCCGCACTGATCAGGAGTTTTATTTGAGGCGGAAATTGTAGGTGATCGTGCCTTCCTGCCGCTTCGTATCAGCCTTGTTGAACTGAGCCTTGAGGGCTGCGGCTTCGGCCTCTTTCCATATATCGCTGTTGACAAGCGTGGTTCCGCGTCCGCCTGCCTGGGCGCTTATGACGTGCCCGTTACCGTCCACGACAATATTTACCACCACCGTGCCGACTTCCTGGACGCGATATTCTGGCAGCGGCAGAGCGCCTACGACCGTGCGGCCCGCAACCTGTGCGGAAGGAGCGCCGTTGGTGGCTCCGGAACGGGTATTTCCGGCAGGATTGCCGCCCTGGAAATTGTTGGAAGGATTGGCGGAAACCTGCTGTGAGACAGTGTCTTTCTTTGAATTGTTGTTGGCCGAGGAAAACAGCGCCCGGCGGTCGATTTCCGGCTCGCGCTTGGGTTCCGGAACTTCCACGTCCCCGTTGCCTTTGGTCGTGCTCTCGACAGACTCGTTGGGGCGGTTGCCCTTGACGGGAGACTGCGACTGCTGCACGAGTTTGACCGGCTTCTCGGGAGCCGGTGCCGGAGTCTTGGGCTCTACGCCGGCTTCGACCTCGATGCGTTTGGGCTTTTCTTCCTCCGGCTGCTGCTCGAACTCAATCAGCACCTTTTCTGCTGGCGGCGGATCGAGATATTTCAGGCCGGAGGTAAGCCCGATAATGACAAGCACCGCGTGGAAGGCCACTGCCAGCAGCCCTCCAATCATCCGTGATTTCCGTTCGGCGGCGCTCATCGGTTTGTGATTATTCTGGCGAAGTCGCCATTATTACTTTGTAATTGTGCCGCTTGGCAATGTTCATCAGTGCCACCACTTCCTTGACGGGGACGGTCTCGTCGGCATAGATGGAGAACGTCGGTTCGTCCTGTCCG
Source organism: uncultured Bacteroidales bacterium (assembly GCA_947307265.1). Taxonomy (GTDB): domain Bacteria; phylum Bacteroidota; class Bacteroidia; order Bacteroidales; family UBA932; genus Cacconaster. The sequence goes on from CAMZIP010000017.1 coordinate 8,645, forward strand.
TCGAGAAGTTTGCAGACTTCCGGTTCGACCTGGTCGAACTTGACCGGACGGGCATTGCCGTTGATGTGGTATGTGACGCGGCCCTGGTCGGGATAATGCTTGATCGAGACGCTTACGGTCGCGCGTGCCGCCACCTGACCGGTGCTCTTGGGGAGCAGGAGTTTCAGGGCGTTGGGGTTGACCAGCGTCGAGGTGACCAGGAAAAATATCAGCAGCAGGAAGACGATGTCCGTCATCGAAGACATCGACATCGTGGCATCCGGCCGTGTTGCTCTTCTGATAGCCATAGTCTAAAGTTCTTCTTCTTCGACCTGGTCCTTCTTCTCGAGGACGGTATCCAGGAATTCGATAGTACTGTTTTCCATCTTGAAGACGACATCCGAGATGCGGGCCGTCAGGAAGTTGTAGCCGAAGTAGGCGAGGATACCTACGATCAGACCGCCGATGGTGGTGATCATTGCAGTGTAGATACCGCCTGCCAGCAGCGAAATATCGACGTTGTTGTTGGCCTGTGCCATATTGAAGAACGCCTGGACCATACCCATCACCGTACCGAGGAATCCGATCATCGGTGCGCCGCCGGAAATGGCAGCCAGGATCGGGAGGTTCTTCTCGAGGCGGGCGACTTCAAGGTTGCCGACGTTCTCGACGGCCGTCTGGATATCTGCCAGGGGCTTGTCGAGGCGTCCGATACCCTTTTCGATCATACGTGCGATAGGGGAATCGCTGCGCTGGCAGAGCGCCTTTGCCGAACGGATTTTACCGTCCAGAATGTAATCGTTGACGTCTTTGATGAAGTTCTTGTCAATCTTGGTGGCCTGGTTGATGGCCCACCATTTCTTGCCGAAAATGTAAATGGCTACGATCGAAAGCAGGACCAGCACAATCATCAGCCAGCCGCCCTTGGCCGCCATCGAAATCAGCGAAAAGGAGAGTTCCTCCTGCTGGGGAGTGACTGCCACGGCCTCGGCCACGGCTGCGGGATCGGTTTGTAGGAAATTGAGAATCATATTGTTGATATTTTAAATAGTCAATAGTTCGTAAGGATAGCGAATCTCTTCGAGAAACAGCGCTTCGCCCGGGACGGACTGGCCTGCGCGGCAGCGGTCAGCCGAGAGAAGCAGCTCCGGAATGTCCTCCGGCGCCGTCCGGCCCCTTCCTACCTCCAAAAGCGTGCCAACCATCGCACGTACCATATTGCGCAGGAAGCGGTTGGCAGTCACGGTAAATACCAGATGGCCGGGTGCGACCTCCTTCCAGTGAGCGTCGGTTACGGTGCAGACGGTGGTGCGGTTGTCGCTGCCCTTTTTCTCGAAGCAGGCGAAATCGCGCGTGCCCAGAAGCATTTCTGCGGCCCGGTTCATCGCATCGATGTCAATCGGGAAAGTATAGTACCACGAACAGGTCGCGAACGGGTCCTTGAAGGTGTGAATATAGTAGCGATATGTGCGGCTGAATGCATCGTAGCGGGCGTGCGCCTCCTCAGGTACGCGATAAAACCCATAAACTGCGATGCCGCGGGGCAGAATGGCATTTATTTTGTGAAGCAAACGCTCCGGTTGTTTGAAATCCGACTCTTCCGCATCGAAGTGGGCGAAGTAGTCGCGGGCGTTGACTCCGGCATCCGTCCGGCCCGCTCCGACGACCGGCGTAGGCCTGCCGAAAGCGATTGCGAGAGCATCCTCGAGGGCCTGCTGGACGCTCGGCGCATTCTGCTGAGACTGCCAGCCGCAGAGCCCCTGTCCGAGATACGAAAGACGGATGAAAAACCGCATAATTTGTTATCTTTGCAAGACTGTTACAAAAGACAAAAATACAAAACATTTCAATACAAAATGGATAGTATCAACATCAAAGAATTGAACGAGCGCATCGAACGCGAAAGCGCATTCGTCGATATCGTTACGATGGAGATGAACAAGGTCATCGTCGGCCAGAAACAACTTGTCGAGGACCTTCTCATCGGTCTGCTGGCCAACGGACACATACTCCTCGAAGGCGTCCCGGGCCTTGCAAAGACTCTCGCGATCAACACCCTTGCCAACATCGTCGATGCCCGTTTCAGCCGTATCCAGTTTACCCCGGACCTGCTGCCGGCCGACCTTATCGGTACGATGATCTTCAGCCAGAAGACGGAGCAGTTCCAGATCAAGAAGGGCCCCATCTTCGCCAACTTCGTGCTGGCCGACGAGATCAACCGTAGCCCGGCCAAGGTCCAGAGCGCGCTGCTCGAGGCTATGCAGGAGCGTCAGGTGACCATCGGCGACGAGACGTTCGCGCTCCCCGAGCCGTTCCTGGTGATGGCTACGCAAAACCCTATCGAGCAGGAAGGTACCTATCCGCTGCCCGAGGCGCAGGTGGACCGTTTTATGCTCAAGGTGGTGGTCTCCTATCCCAAGAAAGAGGAAGAGAAACTCATCATCCGTATGAACAACCAGGGCGAGTTCCCGCGTCCTTCCACGGTGCTCAAGCCGGAAGATATCATCCGCGCCCGCGAAGTCGTCCGCGAGGTATATATGGACGAGAAGATCGAGCGTTACATCGTAGATATCGTATTTGCTACGCGCAACCCCGAAGATTACGGGCTTGAAAAACTCCGCGGTATGATCTCGTACGGCGGCTCTCCGCGTGCCAGCATTTCACTCTCGATGGCTGCCAAGGCATACGCGTTCATCAAGCGCCGCGGCTATGTCATTCCCGAAGACGTGCGTGCAGTCTGCTACGAGGTTCTGCGCCACCGCATCGGCCTGACCTACGAAGCCGAAGCCGAGAACATCACCCCCGAAGAAATTATTTCCGAGATTCTTAACGCTGTCGAAGTTCCTTAATAATGGAAAATGACCTCTTAAAGAAGGTCCGGAAGATCGAGATCAAGACACGGTCTCTCTCGCACCAGATATTCGCCGGTGAATACCACTCTGCCTTCAAGGGGCGGGGTATGGCATTCAGCGAAGTGCGCGAATATCAGTATGGCGATGACATCCGCAATATGGACTGGAATGTCACCGCCCGCCTCCGTTCGCCTTACGTGAAGGTGTTCGAGGAGGAACGCGAGTTGACCGTGGTGCTGCTCATCGACGTCAGCTCGTCGCGTGCATTCGGCACCTCGCAGCGCCTCAAGCGCGACCTGATGGCCGAAGTCGCCGCCGTGCTCTCATTCTCCGCATCCATCAACAACGACAAGGTCGGCGCGCTCTTCTTCAGTACGAAGGTCGAGAAATTCATCCCTCCCAAGAAGGGACGCAGCCACCTGCTGCACATCATCCGCGAACTTATCGAATTCGAGCCGCAGAATCCCGGTACGGATATCGGAGAGGCGCTCCGTTTCCTGGCCAACGCGATCAAGAAACGCTGCACGGCATTCCTGATTTCGGATTTGATGGATCTCGATGCAGAAGGCGCACCGCGCTACGAAAATGCGCTTAAGATAGCCGTAGGCCGTCACGACCTGTCGGTAATCAATATCTACGACCGCCGCGAACGTTCGCTGCCCGATGTCGGTCTGGTCTGCATCCGCGACGCCGAGACCGGCGAACAGATGTGGGTGGATACCTCCAGCCGCAAGATGCGCAGCCGCTATGAGCGCTGGAGCACGCACGCGGCCGATCTTACCCGCCAGATGCTGCACCGCTACCGCGTGGATTCGGTGAGCATCGCCACGGACCAGGATTATGTCAAGCAATTGATTTCATTTTTCAAGAACAGGGCCTGAGTATGAGAAGATTGATGATAGTTCTGCTGGCCGCTCTGGCCGTCCTGCCGCTTAAGGCGCAGGAGTCTCCCGTGGCAAATCTGAGCCGCGACTCCATCCTTATCGGCGACCAGGTCCGCTGGAGCGTAAGTCTCTCGCTGAATGAGGGCGAGACCTGCGCATTCAGCATTCCGCAGGAGCCGGTCGCGCCGAATGTCGAGACCATCCGCGGATTTGCGGTAGATACCCTCAAGTCCCGCAAGGGCGTGCTTTCGCTCGAAGCCGGAATGACAATCACCTGTTTCGACGAAGGCCGAGTGGAACTGCCTCCGATGTATGCAGTCCTGGCGCACGCCGACGGCACTTTGGATACCCTCTGTTGGGTTGGTCCCGTGCTTGAAGTCGGAATGCCCGAGGTGGACGTTGAGAATTTCGAACCGTTCGATATAAAGGATCAGATTCCGTATCCGCTGACCTTCCGCGAAGTACTGCCCTGGGCTTTGGGAGTACTGGTGCTTGCAGCGCTGGTTTACTGCCTCGTGCGCCTGTTCCGCAACCTGCGCCGCAACCGCGACTTCTTCGGCCGCGAGAAAGTGGTCGATCCGCCGCACGTCGTTGCGCTCCGCAGCCTGGACAAGATCCGCGCCCAGAAACTCTGGGAAAATGACCGCCAGAAGCAGTTCTACACTGCCATTACGGATACGCTCCGCCAGTATATGGCTTCCTTCTACGGCTTCCCGGCTATGGAAGAAACCACCGCGGAGATATTTGACGAATTGAAAGACAAGCAGATTGACGCCCGCCTGCTGGATACCGTGCAGGAACTGTTCAGCACGGCCGACTACGTCAAATTTGCAAAGCACAGCGCTTCGCAGGCTGAAAACGAAGAAGCCATTCCGACGGCCGTGAAGTTTGTCAATACTACTTATATGCAGCGTCTCGAGGCTGAGGCTGCAGCCAAACAGAAGGAGGACGAGTGATGTTTTTCGAATATCCAAAACTTCTCTGGCTGCTGCTGATACTCCTCCCGATGACCTTCTGGTACGTCTGGAGGCAGATTCGCCGCCGCGAGCCGTACCTTACCGTCTCCAGCGCGTCGCCGTGGAAGGGCGGGGGATTCTCCCCGCGTACGGTGCTTCGCCACGTGCCGTTCGTGCTCCGCTGCATCACCGTGGCGGCACTCATTTTCGCCATTGCGCGTCCCCGTTCATCATCGGATATGGAAAAGGTCGATACCGAAGGCATAGATATAGTATTTGCCATCGACGTTTCGACCTCTATGCTGGCGCGGGATTTCCGCCCGGACCGCATCGGCGCCGCCAAAGACATTGCCATCGAATTCATTTCCAGCCGTCCTTCGGACCGGATGGGCATAGTTGTTTTCGCAGGTGAAAGTTTCACCCAGTCGCCGCTCACGACCGACCGTGTCACCCTGATCAACCTGATGAAGGAGATCGAGACAGGCCTGATCGAGGACGGTACCGCCATTGGCAACGGACTTGCGACCGCAGTGGCCCGACTCAAGGATTCGGATGCCAAGAGCAAAGTGGTCATCCTGCTCACCGACGGTGTCAACAACCGCGGAGAGATTACCCCTGCGATGTCGGCCGAGATCGCATCGACATTCGGCGTACGCGTCTATACCATCGGCGTCGGCGCGATGGGTACGGCTCCCTATCCCGTGCAGACGCCCTGGGGCATCCAGCTCCAGCAGATGGAGGTCGAGATCGACGAACCGCTGCTGCAGGGTATCGCCGAGCAGACAGGAGGCAAGTATTTCCGTGCAACGGACAATGCCAAGCTGATGGAAATCTACGGCGAGATCAACAAGATGGAAAAGAGCCGCACGACGGTGGAGAGTTTCCCGGTCTATAGCGAAAAGTTTATGACATTCGCGTGGATCGCGCTCTTCGCGCTGCTGCTCGAGATTATACTTAGACTGTTCATACTGAGGAGGCTGCCGTAATGATTTATTTTGCACAATCCCAGTATTTCCTGCTGATGCTGCTTGCGCCGGTGCTGTTTGCAGCATACGCATTGTATCTCCGTGCCCGCCGCCGCAAGATCGAGGCGTTCGGAGATGCTGAATTGGTCAAGGGCCTGATGCCGGAGGCTTCTACCGGCCGCGGCTGGCTCAAGATAACCCTGCTGGCTCTGGCCTGGCTGATGTTCTGCGTCGGCCTGGCACGTCCCCAGCTCGGCGCCCGCCTCAAGGAGCACCAGAGCAAGGGCGTTGAGGTGATGATTGCCCTCGACGTATCCAACTCGATGCTGGCCGAGGATTATTCGCCCAACCGCCTCGAACGCTCCAAACTCGCCATTTCGCGCATCGTGGACCGTCTGGCCGGCGACCGCGTGGGACTGGTAGTATTTGCCGGTCAGGCATTCGTCCAACTTCCCATTACGACCGACTACGTTTCCGCGAAGATATTCCTCAAGACCATCAATACCGGCAGCGTGCCGGTGCAGGGAACGGCTCTCGCGGACGCACTGTCCACCTGTGCGCGCAGTTTCAGCACGCAGAGCGAACGGAGCCGCGCCATCATCCTGATTTCCGACGGTGAAGACCACGAAGGCGCTGCGGTCGATGTGGCGCAGTCCATCGGCGAATCCGGCATACACATCTATACCATCGGCGTCGGTTCGCCCGCCGGCAAGCCCATTCCTTCGCCGGAAGGCGGCCTGCTCAAGGACAAGGACGGCAACATAGTCGTGACTAAACTTGACGAGGGCATCCTGCGCGAGATTGCTGCCGCCGGAAACGGTCTTTACGTCCGCGCCGGCAATGCCGAATTCGGCCTGAATCCGATTCTCGACGAGATTCGCAAACTTGACAAGGAAGAGTTCGAGTCCATCGTTTTCGAGGACTTCGACGAGCAATATATGTATTTCTTCGGCATAGCCCTGTTCTTCCTGCTGCTCGAATTTATGGTTCCCGGGCGCAAGGGCCACCGCCGCCTGTTTGCAAAGGAGGAAATGCAATGAGACGTTTGATTATTATGCTTTTAGCCCTGATGATAATGGCTCCGGCAGTTTCTGCGCAGAGCGAGAGGCGCTGCGTCCGCAAGGGCAACCGCCAGTTCTCTAAGGAGCATTATTCGCAGGCTGAAATAGATTACAAAAAGGCGTTGCTGGCAGATTCGCTGTCATCGGCAGCGCATTATAACCTGGGCAATACTTATTACCGGATGGATGATGCAGCGCAGGCGCAGAAGAGCCTTGAGGCCGCGGTGGATTCGCTCGCCGGCACCAAGTACGGCGCCGATGCGTACCACAATCTGGGTAACGCGCTCCTGAAGCAGGAGAATTACCAGGGGGCTATCGATGCCTACAAGAATTCCCTGCGCCGCCGTCCGGACGATATGGAGACCAAGACCAATCTGGCCTACGCGATAAAGAAACTGCAGGAACAGCAGGATCAGAATCAGGACAATCAGGACCAGAACCAGGATCAAAACCAGGATAACCAGAATAACCAGGACCAGAACGATCAGAATCAGGATAACAAAGACCAGAATCAGGATCAGAACAAGGATAATCAGGATCAGAACAAAGACCAGAATAAAGATCAGGATAAGAACGACGACAAGCAGGACCAGAACCAGGATCAGCAGAATCAGAATCAGGATCAGAACCAGAATAATGATTCCCGCAACAATCCCGGCGACGGTCAGGCTCCTCCGCCCAAGATAAGCCAGCAGGATGCCCAGCAGATACTGCAGGCTATCCAGGACAAGGAAAATGAGACTCAGGAGAAGGTCAAGGCCGAGAAGGCCCTGCTTCTGAAATCCCGTCAGAAGGACAAGAATTGGTAGATTTATGAGACGCATATCATTGATGGCAGCATTGATGCTGGCCTGCCTCCAGGCGATGGCGCAGCATTCGTTCACGGTAGATGCACCCCGCGTGGTCTCGACGGACGAGACATTCCGCGTGGTATTTACCGCAGATGGCAAGATGAGTGACTTCAACTGGCCGGGCACGGACGATTTCACCATAGTCTGGGGCCCCCAGCAGGGCTCTATGTCCAGCACGAGCATAGTCAACGGCAAGCGCACTTCCTCTTAT
>CAMZIP010000018.1 GCA_947307265.1 uncultured Bacteroidales bacterium
GACCCCCTGATTAACAGTCAGGTGCTCTAACCAACTGAGCTATTGAGGAAGGTTTCCCCGTTGTTTGGGAGTGCAAATGTAGAAATTTTTCTTGTGCTGACAAAATTATTTACAAAAAATTTATATCTTTGCAATCCCAAAGCCCGGATGGCGAAATCGGTAGACGCGCTAGTTTCAGGGACTAGTGGCCGCAAGGCTGTGCAGGTTCGAGTCCTGTTCCGGGCACTGAAAAAGACCTTATGCAGATCGACATTCTATCAGATTGTATTAAGAAGATCATTGTCGATTACGAAAAGGTTGAGGTCCCAGGCTTAGGCATCTTCTCCGCCGAGTTACTGCCCGCAAATATTTCGGATAATCGATTGACAGTCAACCCTCCGCGCCGGATGGTCGGCTTTCGTCGTATATCCTCCCCTCTTGCCGGAGAAATGCTCCTGCAGATGCTCGCAGACACCGTTTGCCGCACGCTGCGGCAGGCTGAAAAAGAACTTCAGGACTGCGTCAAATCCATTCTCGGTGAACTGGGTTATAACGGCAGCGTGCTGATTCCCGAATTCGGACGGCTGGTAATGCTGCCGCAGGGCGCAATCGGATTCGAGCAGGAAGCAGACCTGGACATTATGCTCGAAGGCAGCGCGTGGCAGCCGCTGGATATCGCTGCCGCAGGCGGCCGCAAATTGAAAATGACTTCATAGGCTATGATAGACCGCGCAACAGTCGACAGGATAATGGACGCAGTTCGCATCGAGGATGTGATCGGCGATTTCGTCGCGCTGCGCAAACGCGGAAGCAACTATCTCGGCCTCTGCCCGTTCCACGCGGACAAAAACCCGTCCCTGAGCGTCTCAGCGACAAAGGGCATATTCAAGTGTTTTTCGTGCGGCAAGGCCGGCACGGCGGTCAGTTTCATAATGGACCACGAGCACCTGAGCTATCCCGAAGCGCTGCGCTATCTGGCAAAGAAATACAATATCGAGATCGTCGAGGAGGAAGAGACTGCCGAAGAGGCTGCCCACCGTATGAAGTACGAGAGCCTCCTGGTGGTGTCAGAATACGCGCAAAAGTTCTATCAGGTTATCCTCTGGAATACTGACACCGGCCGCAACATAGGCCTGAGTTACTTCCGCGAGCGCCAGTTTACCGACGAGACCATCCGCAAATTCGGCCTCGGCTATGCCGCAGACCGCACCCTCTCCTTGCATAAAGACGCACTGCAGCACGGCTACAAGCGCGAATATCTGGTTGACAGCGGACTTTGCATCGAACGCGACAACGGCGACCTGGCAGACCGGTTTTTCGACCGCGTGATGTTCCCGATATACTCCATCAGCGGCCGCGTGATAGCATTCGGTGGCCGTACCCTCTCGCACGAGAAAACCGTCGCCAAGTACGTCAACAGCCCGCAGTCGGATATTTACGACAAGAGCCGTTCGCTCTACGGCATTTTCCAGGCCAAGAGTGCCATCGCCAAAGCGGACCGGTGCATCCTCGTCGAGGGCTATGCAGACGTTATTTCGATGCACCAGACCGGCATCTGCAACGTCGTGGCATCTTCGGGCACGGCCCTTACCGTTGAGCAGATCCGTATGATAAAGCGTTTTACCTCCAATATTACGCTTATCTACGACGGCGACGAGGCCGGCATAAAGGCTGCGCTGCGCGGAACGGACCTGATTCTCGAGGAGGGAATGAACGTGCAGGTGGTGCTTCTGCCGCCCGAAGACGATCCGGATTCATTCGCGAAGGCTCATCCCCGCGTCGAAGTCGAAGAATACATCGCCGAGCATTCGGTGGATTTCATAACATTCAAGTCAGATATACTTTCGCGCCAGTCGGCGGGCGACCCGATCCAGCGTGCGCGGATGATCAATGATATAATACGTTCCATTTCGGTCATCCCCGATGCAATCCTCCGCACGGTCTATGTCGAGACGCTGGCAGAGCGGTTTGACCAGAAGAGCGACGATATACTCGCAAAGATTGCCGAGCTGCGCGAAAAGAAACGCGAACTTGACCGCAGCCGCGAACGTGCCGAGAGATATACTTATACTCAGGATCCCGGCCCTCAGGAAGCCCCGCCGCCGGGCGAGGCCGACGAACCGGTCGTGGAGGAAGCGCCGCTCACCAATTCATTTCTGGCCGCACAGGAACGCGAGCTGGCGTATTGCCTCGTGAAATTCGGATTCCACCAGCTCTTTTTCCCCGGGCAGGATGCATCATCGCAGGCGGTGACGGTGGCAGATTATATCCGCGCCTCTTTGGAGCAGGATGAGATTAAATTCGAAAACCCTCTCTATCGCCGCATATACGACGAATTTTACAGTTTCGCGCCTTCCATCAAGTCAGGTACGGTCCTTGAGCGCCAGGAAGCTATGATAAAGCACTTCCAGGATATGGAAGACCGGCTTATAGTGCAGCAGTGCCTTGATTTCGTGCTTGATACGCACGAACTTAAAGTCAAGGAATACGTAAGGATGCTGGAGCCGGAGGAGGCCCGACTGAGCCTTGTCGTACCCCGCCTTGTGATCCTTTACAAGAAACGCATCGTCGAACAGCACTGCGCCCGCGTCACGCGCAGTATCGCCGAAGCCGAGCACTCCGGTGATATGCAACTGCAGCTCCGTCTTATCGGGGAGCTGCAGACATTCAATAAAATCAAGATATTTCTGAGTCAGGAACTGGCGAAGAAGGACTAACCTACTTCCGCTCCGTTGCTGACAGGCTTTTCAGGTGAAACGACACGCATCGTGCCGTCGTTCTGCTTTGCCATCAGGATCATACCGTGGCTTTCGATGCCGCGGATGACGCGGGGTTTGAGATTGGCAAGAATGCAAATCTGGCGGCCGACCATTTCTTCCGGCTTGTAATGCTCTGCGATACCGCTTACGATGACGCGGCGGTCAATGCCCGTGTCGATGGTAAGCTTGAGCAATTTATCGGTCTTGGGCACGCGTTCTGCCTCGAGCACGGTTGCAGTGCGGATATCCATCTTGCCGAAATCGTCGAACGTGCATTCCTCCTTCTGGGGAGTAACTGCCTTTGCTGCAGCGGCTGCTTCTTCGGCCTCGCGCTGCTTGCGGATTGCGTCCAGGCGTGCCAACTGCGCGTCGATGGGCTCGTCCTCGAGCTTCGCAAACAGGAGGCGGGCTTCTCCGATAACGTGGCCGGCGGGCAGGATATCGCTGCGGCCCAGATCGTTCCAGCAGAGGTTGAGACCTTCTGCAGCGGGCTTGTCACCGCAATGAACGGTATGCAGGGCTGCATATTCACCTTCGGGATACGTGTTGACGGTCTGCTGCTCGCCGCGGCGATGGTCCGTACCGGCGATAATGCCTACGTTCAGCATTTCGCGCAGCCTTTCGGCAGCAAACGGAGTGAACGGTTCGAATGCGATGGCCAGGTCCGCGCAAATCTGCAGAGAGATATTGAGAATAGTCGCCGCACGCTCAGGATCGGTCTTCGCGACCTTCCAGGGCTCCGTATCGGAGATGTATTTGTTGCCCACGCGGGCGATATTCATCGCATCCTTAAGCGCCTCGCGGAACTTGTAGTGGTCAAGGTTGTCTTCCATCGATGCGCGGAGCGCTGGAATCTCTGCCAGTGCGTCGCGGTCCACGTCGGTAAGAGGCCCGCAGGCGGGAATTTTGCCGTCGAAATATTTGTTGGTCAGGACGACTGCGCGGTTGACGAAGTTGCCGAAAACGGCCACCAGTTCGCTGTTGTTGCGCATCTGGAAATCCTTCCAACTGAAATCGTTATCCTTGGTCTCGGGCGCATTTGCCGTCAGGACATAACGCATCACGTCTTCGCAGCCCGGCATTTCCTGCAGGAACTCGTGGACCCAGACGGCCCAGTTGCGGGAAGTCGAAAGTTTATCGCCCTCGAGGTTGAGGAATTCGTTGGCAGGGACATTCTCCGGCAGGATATAACCGTCGCCGTAAGCCTTGAGCATTGCGGGGAAGACGATGCAATGGAAGACGATATTGTCTTTGCCGATGAAATGCACGAGCTTGGTATCCTGTGATTTCCACCACTTCTCCCAACTCTCGGGCAGGAGTTCGCGGGTATTGGAAATATAACCGATCGGCGCGTCGAACCACACGTAGAGCACCTTACCCTCGGCGCCTTCGACGGGCACGGGAACGCCCCAGTCGAGGTCGCGGCTGACGGCACGCGGCTGGAGACCGCCGTCGATCCAACTCTTGACCTGGCCGTAAACGTTGGTACGCCATTCCTTATGGCCTTCGAGAATCCACTCCGTGAGCCATTTCTCGTAGTCCTGGAGAGGCAGATACCAGTGCTTGGTGGCCTTCTTGACGGGTGCAGCGCCGCTCAGTTTGCTCTTCGGATTGATAAGTTCCTCGGGGCTGAGGGTGCTGCCGCACTTCTCGCACTGGTCGCCGTAGGCACCTTCCGCGCCGCATTTAGGGCAAGTGCCCACGATATAGCGGTCTGCAAGGAACTGATTTGCCTCGGGATCATAGTACTGCTCGGTCTCCTTGGTGATGAACTTGCCATCATCGTAGAGTTTGCGGAAAAACTCAGCAGCGCCATTGTGGTGGACTGCCGAAGAAGTGCGCGAATATATATCGAAATTGATTCCAAGTCCGTTGAAAGAATCTTTGATGACCTTGTGGTAGCGGTCCACGATATCCTGGGGCGTACAGCCGTTCTGGCGCGCCTTGATGGTAATCGGAACTCCGTGCTCATCGCTGCCGCAAATGAACAGCACGTCCTCTCCGCGCATTCGCAGATACCTTACATATATATCAGCAGGTACATAGACTCCGGCCAGGTGGCCGATGTGCACGGGCCCGTTGGCATAGGGCAGCGCGCAGGTGACGAGGGTTCTCTTGAAAGACTTTTCCATATTAATTCTTTATAAGCCTACAAATATAGGTATTTTATGGCCCTTGGAAGGCGAATTGGGCTTTTTTTTGTTTTTTTTCAAAAAAAATGTTGCATTTCACGAAAATTATCTATCTTTGCATCCGCTAAACCTCGGGGGTATAGCTCAGCTGGTAGAGCATCTGCTTTGCAAGCAGAGGGTCGCCGGTTCGAATCCGACTACCTCCACAAACAAATCGACCGCCAGACGTCAGTCTGGTGGTTTTTTTGTGTCTGCACGGAAAGGAGCTTGCTCATTTCCGTACAGACGCAAAAAAAGCATAAGGGCGAAGCCCGGGCGGTCGATTTGTTTAAGTGCCCCCGCGGCGAGCGGTGTCGGAAATGGCTGGCCGCAGGCCAGGCAAATCCGACTACCCCCCCCCGCACCCACAACAAAGGCGGCCCTTATGCGGGGCCGCCTTGAGTTAGTGTGAAGCGATGATCTTATTCTACCACGTAGGTATAGGTAAGGACATCACCTGTTGTTGCGTGGGTATGGGTAACAACCGTGCTCACGAGAGACTTGCCGGTACCATACTTAACTCCCGTTGAGGGTTCCTGGTTAACATAGCAAGCATTGAGCGTAATAGTACCATACGAATGGCTCAGGATTCGCGTACCATTGCTGAAGAAATATCCGCCATTGATGCTGATATTGGCATTCTTACCTGCAGAGTGGACTGCGCTATACTGCTGGGAAGAATCAGCGTTGATATAGATACTGCCTGAATTGAAATTCAGAGTACCGGCGTTGACAACGAGGCCATAATAACCATGCTGACCATCTTCTGCACCGGAAGTGAACTCGCAATTGTCGATAGTGACCTTCGAATTCGAGCTGTTCTGGTACATACAGGTAACCTGGCGGGTAGCGATGACCTTGACATTACTGTAATTGTGGGTAGTTGTACCTACAACGTACAGCATAGGATCGCTGCTCCAAGAGCTGCCCTTATCCTTGGTGCACTCCAATACGCAATCAGTAAAGTTCACAACTGAAGTACTGCCGGAACGGATCAGCTGGGTTTCAGTACTGGTGTACTTGCCCTTGGAAGTAGCCGAGTCAGTAATCGTGAGCGTGATAGCGGTAGCGATATTGAAGGCCCTCTGCAGATTGGTCGAAAGAACGTGACCGTTAAGGTCAAGAACTATCGGCTTCGGAGCGGTAGCGAACCTGATGGTATCGGTAATTGCCACATCGTCCATCAGAACGACATTAATGACATCCTCTGTGCCGGAGAATTCATTGACTGCCTTCTCGGCGTCAATCATACTGACATAATTGACACCGTTGACGTGGATGACCGGCTTATCGACAATAACCGTCCAAGCATAGTTACGGCCACCATAGGTAACAGCTTCTTCCACAGCCTTGCAACCTTCATCAATCATAGTTGATGCGGGTTCATTCTTAAATACGCCGGCGCTCAGGACTGCGCTGCCGGAATTGACAGTCACATCATTAGAACCGCCGAAGTAATAACCGCCTGTTGCTTCAAGTTTACCGCCGTTGACCATTACGGCCTCAGTTGAACCTACCAGCGCACCGGAAGTAACGGTAGCGGTACCGCCGGAGACAAGGAGAGCAGGCGTACCTGTCGTGCTGATTTCACCTTCGGTTCCGGTATCCTGGATAGTCATCGTGGATCCAGCATAGATTGCAGGAGATGCATTCGACGTCAGCTTGTGGCCGCACATATCGAATGTGACCAGATACTTGTTACCGCTTGCGATTGAGATGGTAGAGTTGTACTCCACATCGTCAGCAAGTTCGATCTTCGATGAACGGAGTGCTGCAGACCAGGTGCGGGAATCCTCGAGTGCGGAAGCCATCGTACCGTGATTTGCAATAAACGAACTTGCAGTAACGGTAGCCACGTGACCAACCTCTGACTTCTTCACGACCGTGAAAGGATAGTTATCCTTCGTCGCAGGATCGGTGTTGAGGACGTTGACGTAATCATTGCCATCCTGATCCTTGCAAGCCGGAGCGACGAGGCCGGCATTGAAGTTACCGCCGTCAACGGTCAGTTTGCCGGAGAATGTGGGGATTATCATACACTTGGTAGCTGAACGGAAGTTACCACCGTGGATGTTGAGAGTGGTGGTAGTACCGCTGGCGACAATGACATATGAAGTACCTTCAAGAGTCTCGAAAGTACCGCCATAGACGTGGGTAGTAGGCTTGTTGGCGGTGCTGCTGTTATTAGAGTTGTAGAAGGCATTCGATCTCTTGGAGATGAAGTGTCCTCCGTTGATGGTTACAGTTGCGTTGTAATTCCAGAATGCAGCAGACTCATCGGCATTCATAGTGAAGTCACCGGAGAGATCGACAACTGCACTGCCTGTGAAGAAGCAAGCCTGCGATCCCGTACTGGTTGCGGTGAAACCACCGGAAATATGGGCCGGCGTGCTGCCGGTGACGTAGATACAACGACCGGTATTGGTGGTAACGGTAAAATTACCCTTGATATTCGCCTCGTTACCGCCGGTAATATAGATACCGTGACTAAGCGATTCGACAGAACCGTTCATATCCATATCAAAAACAGCACCGGTGCTATAGATACCGTATGACTTAGTGGAAACAATACTCGGCGTACCTGTAATGTACGTCTTTGCACCGGATACAGAGTAAACAGCCGCACGGATATACGTCTCGTTGTATCCGGTAGAATGGATCAGCGGACTGCCGGAAACCCTGAGTACGCCGTTGTTGTAGATAGCGTAATTGACACTACCATAGATTGCCGCGGTACCATTGAGGTCAAGAGATGCTTTCGAAGCGATATAAACAGCCGTATAGTTCTTGTTGGTGATAACACCGCCGCTGATTGCACCGGTAGATGTCCCGGTATAATAAACGCTATAGTACGAAGCTGTCTCGCTGAGGGTATTGATATTACCCCCTTCGATGTTCACCGTAGCATCCGTTACCAATATGGACTGACCCTTGTCATAGGAGAAGTTGATAGTACCCTGGGACTTAGGATCGTCACTCGAGCTGTCGGTAATAGTCAGCTTACGACCCTCGCGTACGCGGATAGGATAAGCCGTAGCGAGCGTCTTGCCGTTGAGGTCGAGAGTCACTGCACCTGCGCCGTCAGCGCCGGAGAAGACAAGGGTATCAGCTGCTTCGCAACCGCGGTACAGCTTGAGTACGCAGTCGGAAGACGAAGCTTTCACGACTTCCATTGCCTCTGCCAGAGTCTTGTAGAGAACATCGTTGACCTCAGCCTCGGGAGAATCGTCGTGAGGCATATTGAGAGCGATAAGCGACTTTTCGCAAGCCTCAAACTGCATAGTCTCACCGGACTGCTTGAGCGTCATCGTGCAGGTCGAACCGGTGGTGGTCTTGAACTCTACCTGAAGACCATTCTTGTAGACCTGAGGGAGAGCCAAAAGCGTGAAACGCAGCGGAGTTTCGCCGACAACGATGGAATTCAGACCTGAACCATTTGCGGAAACGAACTTGGTCTTGATGACCTTGTTACCTTCTTCAGACATCGTATAGGTCGAAGGCTTGTTAAAGGTAGCATAAGGAACAGTGAAAGTACCCGCCAGGTTCTGTTCACCGAGAGAAGTCAGGGTGAAAGAAGAGATGGCGATCTTCTCATTGTCACCGCGGCCGACTACGAACTCGAAAGGAGTAACGACAGGCTCGAAAGTAAGATCCACCTGGAAGTTGCGGGGATCATAGATGACCTTGTTGTTGGCGACCATATAAGAAGTGCTCATATCCGGCTGGAAATCCAAAGAATTGCCGGGACGGGCCGTAAGAGACTGCTCTGCCGGAATAGGTGCAGAGACAATACCCTTCTCAGGCTCGAAAACAACACCGCCATTGACTGCGGGTGAAGGATAGATGGCATAGAAGTCATATTCGCTTGCGAGATCCCAGACGAGGAAGTCTTCCTCGACCGTAGGAACCAGGACGGCGGTCGAAACCGTTGCTTCGTCCTGAGCAACTTCCTTCACGAGATAGTCTGCATAGTGCTTATCGGGATCACCCTGGGTATGGGTGTTGGCGCAATAGACGCGGATCATATCACCTACGACCCAGTCGATACGCTCCTTGACGAGCTTGCTGCCTACAAACTCACCGTCGCCTGTATAGACGGTCTTGGTCTCAATCTCCATCTCGCTACCGAGGGAGAACTGGACGGGCGTGCCGACATAACTGGTATCCACGACCTTGATCTTGTCAACATCGGAGGACTGGCAACCTGAAATCAAGCCGAACGCGCCCAGAAGGACGGTCAGCATCAGAATCTTATAAATATTTTTCATAATCATTTCCTCCTTGCTTTAGCTTGCGATTGTCCAGTCATCATCTGCATTGTAATTGTTGACGTCGGTTCCGCTGGTACCAGCCGTAGGATCCTTGACCTCTGCATCATCGGTAACCGTGCAGGCAGTCGTGACGTTGGGAATCTCTTCGCTGAGCGTCAGGTCGACGTTATTGTCGAAGATGGAGTAGAACACGAAAGTGCGTGCGTTGACACCCGGGACAACCTGGGCAAACTGCTGGATGAGGCGCTGAGCCATCTCTGCGCGGCAGTAAATGACGAGCGGATCATCAACCGTCGGAGCGTCGTAAGCCGGCATTGCGGGAATGTTGGTGCCGGTGACCTTCTGGCAACGGAAGTTCTTGCTGAGCTTAAGCGAGCGGAGGCTGACTGCACCATCAAGGAAATAATTGAGGTTCGTCAGTGCAGCCGTAGTGCAGCCGTCACCGCTGAAATCAACACTCTTAAGGCTGGTACAACCTGCAGCCAGATAAGACATATCAGCCACCTTGCCGAGGTTGAAGGTCGAGAAGTCTAGTGACTCGAGAGACGTACAACCATAGAACATCCATTTCATCGAAGTCACCTTCTCCGTCTCGAATGCACTCAAATCAACTGACTTCAGGCTCGAGCACATATTGAACATTGCGTTCAGTGAAGTTGCTGAAGGAGTTGCAAAATTGTCAAGATTGACACTTTCGAGCGATTCGCAGTTATCGAACATATACGTCAGGTTGGTAGCGGAAATCGGATGAAGCTTACTCAAATCCAAGGACTTGAGAGCGTGGTCCGAAGTGAACATATTGGTAAGATTGGTCGCCTTTTCTGCCTTGAACACGTTACCCATATAGATGCTTTCGAGGTTGGGGCAATATGCGAACATATATGAAAGGTTGGTAGCGGACTCCGGAATGAACATACTCACGTCGAGATGGGTGAGGATCGGGCAGCCACAGAACATATACGAGAGATTCGTAACTTTCCTGACGTCGAACGAATAAAGCAGAATCTCGCTTGCATTGCAACCTGAAAACATATAGGTCATATTGGTAACCTTAGAAGTATTGAAGGAGCCAAGATCGAGTTTGAGATCGGAAGTACCGCAACCACTGAACATATAAGCCATAGTCGTTGCAGCATCTGTCTGGAGACCGGTCAGGTCGAGTTCAGGCAGCATTGAGCAGTCGAAGAACATATATGCGAAGTTCTTGACGCCGGAAGTATTCTGCTTCGTGAAGTCTACGTTAACCTCCTGGAGGGACGGGCAATTGTAGAAGAACGAACGCATCATAGTGTCGCGCGAGCTGAAGAATCCGTCAGGAATGGTAATCTTCTCCAGACCGGTGCAATTGCGGAACATATTGTCGGTATTGGCCAGACGGCTGCCCGGCATACCCGTAAGGTCAAGTTCGGGAAGATTGGGACAATCGGCGAACATATACTTGGAGGAAACCAGGTTGGTCGGTTCGAACGTGCTGCCGAAGCTGAAGCTCTCGAGAGCGTCGCAACCGCGGAACATAGAGTCCACATAGTTGGCCTTTTTAGCGTAGAAACCGCTCATATCGAAAGATTTGAGGGACTTGCACTGTGCGAACATACCCTTGAAATCCCAAGCGGTATTGAAGTACCAGAAATTGACGTCGATAGTCTCAAGGCTCGTACAGCCACGGAAGAGATTCATTACCCACTTTACACTGACGGGGTTGAAATCACCGAGTTTGATGTATTTCAGGTTGGTCATATTTGCAAAGCAGAAAGACATCGACTCGACCTTCTCGATCTTCATATGCGAGAAATCAAGTTCTTCGATAGATGCGCACCAGTCGAACATACCGTACATAGTGGTAACGTTGGGGGTGTTCATCCAGCTGATATCTACATCCTTAAGTGCATCGCAGTGGAAGAAGAAGTAGTACAGGGTCGTAGCGCGCGAAGAGTTGAGCATCGAAATATTGTCGATGGACTCTACTGCAAAGAACCTGTAGAACATATAGGAAGGATCCTCGTCGAGTAAAATCTCGGTTGCAAGCGTACGGACGGTAACCGTAGCGGTCTCGGAATCCCAGAAAGCCAGAATGGAGCCGTCGCCCTTGGCGCTGACGTCAACGCTGTTGATATCCGCAACGGGAGCGACGCCGCCTTCGAAGACGATGTGCTTGACGGTATTGTCATCGTTGGAATAAGTGCTGCCGGAAGTTACAAGGCCCTTGATTGCGGTATTGAAACCCTTACCGTTGATCAGGTCTTCTGCGAGAATCGGCTCAAACGCGAGTTCGGGGAGCTTGAGGACCGTATTACGCTCGAGAGTAGCGGAAGAGCTGCTCTTTGCCATATAGCAACCTTCCTCGCCGCGAAGGAGGAACTGCAGACCGCCGGAAATGAGCACGGGCGGGAGAGCCACGTAGAACGTCAGCGGGTGATCCTCGTCGATATAGAGATCTTCGTCAAAGGTAACGGTAACCTTGTTGCTGCCGATGTACATCGTGGTGACGGGCTTTGCCTTCTTGTCGAGGGTAACGTCTGCGCTACCGCTGATAGGCTCGCCGTTCTTAGCGATGACATCGATGCTGCGGAAGAGGATCTTCTCCTTGCTCTTCAGGTTGACCTGAACGTAACTTGCTGCATTGGAGAACGAAATCTTGCCGCCGGTGCCGATACCGACCATCACGTTGGAAGCGGGATCGTAAGAACCTGCTACACCGTGCTGCATAGCGGGATATTCCACGCGGAAAGTCCTGGTTTTGGTGTCGATGGTAGTCTTGTCGCTATAAGGATAGACTGAATAGAGAGTCGGCGTAGTGGTCTCGGGACCGATGAAAGTACCGTCGGTAGAACCGCCTTCGCCGTCAAGGGTGTAAAGGAGATTGGTCGTGCCGTCGAAGACGGAAATCTCGTCACCCTTCTCCCAAAGGTGGTAGAAAGTGACGTTGTCATCCGTACCGATGTTGACCTTGGTAGCATCAGCCGTCGAAGCCACGAGCTTCTGAAGAGCGACGGTATTCTCTGTGGGGAGAGTACCTTCGTCGGGCATAACCGTACAGCTGAAAACCACTGCCAGAAGGGCCATTGAAACAAGAATCTTTTTCATCTGAGGTCCTCCTAGAACTTAAATGAATTGTCTCCCCAGCCGCCTGCCATATCAAACATTCCCGGAGTTGAACCTGAAGGCTCCGTGGACGATGCGAGGCAGTGCTCTGTATCGACATTCACTACATAGACTGTGGGCGCTATGTATTCGCCGCTGGTTGATTTTTTCATAGATCTATTGAATAATTAATAAAAATGATATGAGTCTGATTATGCACAATAGTATAACACGCAAATATAATTATTTTGCGCGTTAAAATCAACCGTCAGGGAACGGATTGTCAGACAAATTTCAGATATACCGCTGAGGTCGCAACCAGAGCCGCTGTCTCGATGCGCAGGCGGCTGTCGCCAAGCGATACCGGCTGCCATCCGAGACTCACCGCAAGGGCCATTTCTTCGTGCGAAAAATCGCCTTCCGGCCCAATCATCACCGTAATGTCGCGCTGTCCGTCGCAGAGTGCGCCGAATAGAGGAACCTTGACCGCCCCGAGATCTGCAGTATCGCCGCAATAACAGATAAACCTGCCGCCTTCGCGCACGCTGGCCAGAAAATCGCGCACCGACGTCGCAGGATGCAGTTCCGGCAGGGCCGCCTTGTGCGACTGCTTGGCAGATGAAACAATCAGCCTCTCGATACGGTCGCCCTTGAATACGCGGCGCTCGGAGTAATCTCCGAACAGCGGGGTAATCTCATCCACGCCTATCTCGGTGGCCTTTGCGGCAAACCATTCGAAGCGCTCGGGATTCTTGGGAGGAGCGACCGCCATATGCAGATGGTAGTGATGCGAACCATATCCCTCGACCACCTCCAGCACGTCGAACTGAAGCCCGGACGGATCGGCCTTGAGTATGCGGCAGCGATAGAGGCAGCCAGCCCCGTCAACGATACTGATCTCGTCCCCGTCGCGGTGGCGGAGCACCCTGACGCAGTGCGCGGATTCCTGGCTGTCCAGCGTCCGTCCGCCTGCTGCTATGTCGCGCGAATAAAAGAGTTCCATTTGCTTCTAAAGTGCATCCAAAGTTAGTATAAAAATCTTATCTTTGAAGTCTAGACAACAATTCACTAAACCGATATGAAAAAACTCCTGACACTCTGTCTCGGACTATTGGCGGCAGGGCTTATGCTGGCCCAGGAAAAACCCGTTACCGAGCCCAACTACGGCCTTGCCGAGCAATTCACGGCAAAGAAAGTTTCGAATATGGTCTTCTCGCTTGCGGTAAGGCCCAACTGGTTCCGCGATTCGGACCGTTTCTGGTACCAGTGGAAAGACTCCGAAGGCACCCACTATTATGTAGTTGATGCCGCAAGAGGCACCCGCGAGCCGCTTTTCGATATGGAGAGCCTTGCAATGCAACTCTCAGAGATCGTCAAAGACCCGTTTGAAGCAAAGCACATTCCCATCGCGAAACTCAAACTCGTAGATGACAAGACTTTCACTTTCGAGATTAAGAGCACCGAGAAGGTAGAGAAGAAAGACAAGAAGAAGGATAAGGAAGAGGTAAAGGGCGAAGAGAAGGAAAGCTCGAAGAAGCCTGCAAAGAAGGAGAAGGAAAACAAGATTTTCCGCTTCGAATACGACCTTGCAACCCATACCCTCAAGGATGTCACCGAGAATGACGAGAAGAAGGACTACCCCGCCTGGGCATCCATTTCTCCCGACGGCACGAAGGCAATCTATTGCAAGAATTACGACCTCTATTGGATGGATATCGAGGATATCCGCAAACTGATGGAGGACGAGAAGGACTCTACAGTCGTCGATCACCGCATCACCGAGGACGGCAATTCCGACTTCTATTATGCAGGCAGCGACTATCGCGGACCGAAGTTCAAGGATTCGACCTCCCGCTACCACGCATCCGGTTGCTGGGCACCCGACTCCCGCCATTTCGCTACGTTCAAGATCGATATGCACAAAGTCCAGGAACTCTGGGTCATCAATTCCGTGACCTCTCCCCGTCCGACCCTCGAGACTTACAAGTACCAGATGCCCGGCGAGCCCGGTCCCACCTCGCACCTGTACGTGTTCGATGCATCAGACTGGAGTTCAAAGACATACGATATCGCGGCATTCAAGGATCAGTCGGTCGACATCCTCAGCGCACCCGCGACCAACAGCAACGTGTATGATGACTATCGCAAGAGCATCTGGCTCGGTGACAACAACAAGTTCTATATCACCCGCCAGAGCCGCGACCAGAAGCGCCTCGACCTTTGCAGGATTAAACTTAACGAAGAAAAGGCTGAAACGGTTGTCGAGGAACGCCTCAACACCTACGTAGAATCCCGCGAGCCCCGCTTTACCTCTAACGGCGCCGAATTCTTCTGGTGGAGCGAGCGCAACGGCTGGGCAAACATCTACCGCTACAGTTCGAACGGTACGCTGCTGAATGTCGTGGCAGGCGGTGCATTCCACGTTGAGGAAGTGCTCGCAGTGGACGAAAAGACCCGCACGGTTATGTTCCTCGCAATGGGTATGGACAAGGATGAAAATCCTTATAACGGCCACGTCTATCGCGTTGGATTCGACGGCAAGGGCCTGAAGCGCATTGACGGCGTAAAGCGTCGCGACGAAGAGCCCTGCAATGCTACCGTCAACAGTTTCAGCGATGACGCCAAATACTTCGTCACCACTTATTCGCGCGTCGACTGCGCTCCGAGAGCTGACCTGTACGACCAGAACGGCCGCCTGGTTCTCGAACTCGAAGAGGCTGACTTCTCGCTGCTCCTCGCAGCCGGTTACCAGTTCCCCACCCCGTTCAAAGTCAAGGCTGCCGACGGCGTAACGGACCTCTACGGCTATATGTACAAGCCTTACGATTTCGATCCCAACAAGAAATATCCTATCATCGACTACGTATATCCCGGCCCGCAGGTCGAGGGTAACTCCGAAGCCTGGAGCAGCGGCTTCCTCCGCAAGGACCGCCTCGCACAGATCGGATTCATCGTCATTACGGTAGGTAACCGCGGCGGTCACCCCAACCGTTCGAAGTGGTATCACAACTTCGGCTACGGCAATCTCCGCGACTACGGCTTGGAAGATCAGAAATACG
>CAMZIP010000019.1 GCA_947307265.1 uncultured Bacteroidales bacterium
TAGTCTGCCGCCAATGATGGCAAATACAATGAAGATGGCCAGCACCAGCACGCTCTTTCGGTCGCGGACGTCCATTCTACCTCCCGCGGAATAATGAGCGTCCGATGATGACTGTGAGCAGGGTGCTGACGGCTGTGCTGAGCAGTATCCGGAGCAGGATAAACCAGAAAGGACGGATGGTCGCGCATTCCAGCAGGATGTATGCCGAAACGTATATCAGCGTCGAGATAAACGCGTAAAGCGCATAGCCGGGGCCTATCGAACGGACGGTCGGCACTCCGGAATCATTGCGCCAGTCGGTGTTGATGCGGTTGCGGTAGATTGTGCCGCAGAGCGCACCGAGTACCGTTGCGGCTCCAGCGTGCAGGCCGGGCACGCCGTCCGTCATAATGTCGAGCAGCAGACCGAGTGCGAATGCAATTACCATTCTCAGCGCATCGCTGGTCGTGGCCGGAATGTGCATCAGGATGAGCGGCAGCAGGCCGATGAAGATATACGGCCCCAGGTCGATGTGATTGGCGACCATTATCTGCAGCAGGAAGAGCAGGACGCAGCCGGCGATATAGCGGAGGTTATGATCCATTCTCAAGCCTCCTTATCTCTTCTTCCGCATTGATGCGGACGATGTAAACGTGCTGCAGTGCGCTGAACTGCTGGAACAGGCGGACCTTGGCCTGCGTCGAAATGCCGTCCGAACTGACCGAAGTGACCTCTCCGAGAGGAATTCCCGAAGGGAAAATCATCGAGTAGCCGCTTGTGGAGACGGTATCTCCGGCAGCAACCGGAATATGTGCGGGAATTTCCGTGAGAAGCGCCTTGTCCGGGCTTCGTCCCAGCCAGGAGAGGGTGCCGAATGCGCCGCTGCCGGAAACTTTGGCGCTTACGCTCTGTCCTGAACTCAGGAATGATACAACGCGGCAGCGGGTCTGATCTACTGCGCTGACGATGCCGACGACTCCGCCGGAGGTGATGACACCCATTCCGGTGCGTATGCCGTCGCGTTCTCCGCGGTTAAGGATCAGGAAATTGTCCTGGCGGTTGACGGTGTTTTTGAGGACCGTGGCAGCGATGTATGTATAGTCGCCGACGGTCTTGTTTTCAGCTATGTCGCGTTCGGCGGCCTTGTAAGCGTCCAGTTCCTCGCGCAGGCGGCAGTTCTCATCCGCCAGCAGGTCATTTTCGCGGCGATAGCCGAAATAATGCCCTATGCCGGTGCCGGTCTTCCACAGCGAATACTGTGTGCTGCGGAGCGCACCTGCAATCCTGTATCGCTGCACTACGCCGCTCCTGCTAATAAGCAGCAGTGAGACGGTTTCGAGCGCGATGAACAGCAGGATGGTTCCGAGTCTGGCTATGAATCCGCTGTTTCGCATCCGGTGCCTAACGCATCAGGAAGTTGAAACGGTCGATGTTCTTGAGAGCGATGCAGGTGCCTCGTGCAACTGCGCGCAACGGATCCTCTGCCACGTGGAAGGGGATGTTGATCTTCTTGGAGAGGCGCTTGTCCAGGCCGCGGAGCAGCGCGCCGCCGCCGGTCAGGAAGATGCCCTTCTTGACGATGTCGCCGTAAAGCTCGGGCGGGGTCTGCTCCAGCACGGAAAGGATTGCCGACTCGATGCGCATAATGGACTTGTCGAGGCAGTGTGCAATCTCCTGTGACGAAACAGAGACTTCTACCGGGTGTACGGTCATAAGGTTCGGACCGCTGACGATGCAGGGTTCGACGGGCTCGTCCAGGTCAGCGATGGCTGCACCGGCTTCTATCTTGATGCGCTCCGAAGTGCGCTCGCCGATCTTGATGTTGTACTGCTGGCGCATATACTGCTGGATATCTGCAGTAAATACGTCGCCCGCAGTCTTAACGCTTGCGTCAACCACGATACCGCCGAGGGAAATCACCGCAACCTCAGTCGTGCCGCCTCCGATATCGACGACCATATTGCCCGAAGGTGCAGTCACGTCCACGCCGATACCCAGCGCAGCGGCCATAGGCTCGTAGATCAGGTATATGTCGCGGCCGCCGGAACGCTCTGCAGCGTCACGCACGGCGCGGATTTCCACCGGAGTACTGCCCGAAGGGATGCAGACGATCATACGGGGACGGCGGGGAAGCATTCCCTTCTTGTAGTTGATCATATCAATGAACCCGCGGATCATCATCTCCGTTGCGTCGAAATCCGCGATCACGCCGTCCTTGAGCGGGCGGATGGTCTGGATGTTGGGGTTTGTACGGCCGTCCATTTCCTTGGCGCGCGTACCGACGGCGATGAAGCGTTTGTTGGTCTTGTCAATGGCTACGATGGAGGGCTCGTCAATCACGATCTTGTCGTTCATAAAGATGACCGTGTTGGCTGTGCCGAGGTCTATTGCGAGCTCCTGTGTCAGAAAAGATAACAGTGACATTGCGGGGTAGGTTTTAGCGTTTCGATATGATTAGCAAAAGTAATAATAATATCCTACTTTTGCGAGAAGATTTATTAACAACTTTTCACCTATTATGGAGCGCAAAAAATATGCTGTCATATTGGCCGGCGGATCGGGTGTGAGAATGGGTGCGGCGGTGCCGAAACAGTTCCTCGAAATAGAAGGCAAACCTATTCTCAGGCACACTGTGGAGCGTTTTCTGGAATTTGATCCGCAGATTGAAATCCTCATCGTTTTGCCTTCGGCATTCAAGAGCCGCTGGCGCGATTACTGCACGGAGCAGGGATTTCTCGAGCGCTACACTATGCCGACCGGCGGAATGACGCGCTTCCATTCGGTGCAGAATGCGCTCAAGTACGTTCCGGAAGGAGCCATCGTCGCCGTGCACGACGGAGTGCGGCCGTGCCTGACAGCCGAATTTCTCGGCAGTATGTTCTCAAAGATGGACCGCTGCGAGGCTCTTGTTCCTGTGGTGCCTGTGGAGGAATCTCTAAGGGAAGTTGACGGTACTTCTTCTTTCGCCGTGGACCGCAGCCGTTATGTCCGTGTACAGACTCCGCAGGTGTTCCGTTCCGAAATACTCAAGGCGGCTTACAGCCAGGCATACAATCCTTCGTTTACCGACGATGCCTCCGTGGTCGAGGCGACCGGCTGCCGGATCACGCTCTGTGAAGGGCTTCGCGAGAATATAAAAATAACCACGCCGGCAGATATGCTGCTGGCGCGGATTTTTCTCGAAAAATTGGGCTGACAATTAAGTTTTGTAAGCCCGATTTATCTTTCTACTTACAAATTGTAAGCAATTACATAGTGGAGACCTGGCGGTCTATGGCCTGGCTTAGCGAAATGAATGTTCTGGAGCCGGCAATATTTGGAATTCGGTGTATAGACTTGAGGATAACATTCATCAAGTGCTCATTGTCAGAGCAGTACATCTTGACCAGGAATGAAAATTCGCCGGTTATGAAATGACACTCGACAATCTCAGGAATCTTGTCCAGTTCCTTTACGACCGCTTCGTAATTACTTGCGTTAGCAAGGGATATTGCTATATAGACGCATATATTGAGTCCTATTGCTTCAGGCTTCACCAGGAGCCTCGAGCCAAGGATGATGCCATTAGATTCTAATTTTTTGATACGCTGATGAATCGCAGCACCCGAGATACCGCATATGCGGGCAATCTCGAGATACGGCATACGGGCATTCTTGACCAGACAGGAAAGAATCTTCTGGTCGATGGTGTCAATTTGTTGCTGCATACGGGGGGTTTCTTTAGTTACTGGCTTGCAAAGATAGTAAAATATCCTTTAGATTAGCCACTTGGATGCAGTTTATTTTCTATTTCTTTTTTCTTTCACTTTTTTGACCGGTCCTTTTTCGATGATGGCGAGAGCATCTTCGAGTGTCAGTTTGTAAGGATCGGTACCGCGAGGGATCTTGTAATTTGCTCCTGCGTGCTTAATATAAGGCCCGTACATTCCCTTAAGGACTACAATGTCCTCCTTTTCGAATGTAAGTATCTGCTCGTTCTTTTTAGTGCCTTCGCCCTTGGAATCAGCCTCTGCGAGTGCACGTGCCTCTGCTTCGGTAACTGTGTAGGGACTCATTTCCTTAGGAAGTGAAACGAAATGTGCCTTTCCGTCCTCTCCCGTATAGCGGATATAGGGACCGAGACGGCCGATGGAGGCTACCAGATCACCGTTTCCGAAGGTTCCGAGGGTGCGGGGCAGTATCAGCAGGTGCAGCGCTTCTTCGAGCGTTACATTCTCGATCAACTGTCCCTTGCCGAGGTTTGCGAAACGCTTGTCAGGGTCGTCATTTGTGCCCAACTGCACTACGGCGCCGTAGCGGGCGATGCGCGCATACACCGGTTTGCCGCTCTGCGGATCGACGCCGAGTTCGCGTTCAGCCTTCTTGATAAAGCCTTTGTCGGTATGCTTGATGCGGTCGTGGAACGGTACGTAGAAGCTGTCCACCATCTTGTCCCACTTGAGTTTGCCTTCGGCAATCTTATCGAATTCCTCCTCGACGCGGGCGGTGAATCCGTAATCCACGATATCGCCGAATTCGGCCGAGAGATAATCCGTAACGGCTATGCCGATATTTTCAGGGAAGAAACGCTTCTTTTCGGCTCCGGCCTTCTCCATCTTGACCGTGCGCTGAATGTTGTCACCCTTGAGCGTGATGTGCTCGCTGGGGCGTTCGAAAGCCGGTCGGTTGCCTTCTACGACGTAACCGCGGTCCAGGATAGTCTTGATGGTCGGTGAATAGGTCGAAGGGCGGCCGATGCCGAGTTCTTCGAGTTTCTTGACCAGCGAAGCCTGGTTGTAGCGCGGCGGAGCCTGAGTATAACTCTGCAGTGCGGAAATGTCACCGCGTGCGAGGATGCTTCCGCGGCCGAGGTTCGGCAGCAGGCTCAGCATTTCCTCCTGCTCCTCATCATCGCGGCCTTCGATATATACTTTAAGGAAACCGTCGAACAGTATTTTTTCTCCGGTGAAAATGAAATGCTCGTCGAAAGTATCGCCGCCGATGGTGATGGTGGTCCTTTCGAGTCGTGCATCTGCCATCTGCGAAGCGATGGTACGCTTCCAGATCAGTTCGTACAGCCTCTTTTCGGGGCCGGTGCCCTCGATTGACATACGGTCTATATAGGTAGGACGGATGGCTTCGTGTGCCTCCTGTGCGCCTTTCGAGCGTGTCTTGTAAGTTCTGGGACGGGAATATTCTTCACCGTAAAGACCGAGAATCGCCTGCTTTGCGGTATTGATGGCCAGCGAAGAAAGGTTGGTCGAGTCGGTACGCATATAGGTTATGAGACCGGCCTCGTAGAGTCGCTGTGCCGTGGCCATCGTCTGCGCGACTGAGAGTCCCAGTTTGCGGGCTGCCTCCTGCTGGAGCAGAGAGGTTGTAAACGGCGACGCAGGTGCGCGGAGGGTGGATTTGGTTTCGACGTCATTCACCGAGAAAACCTTTGCCTCGCGGCATTTCTCAAGGAATGCGAGAGCCTCTTCCGCGGTCTTGAAATGCTTGTCCAGAATAGCCTTGACGGTGCTGCCGTCTTCGGTCTTGAACAAACCTTCGACGCGGTAATATGACTGGCTGTTGAATGCTGAAATCTCGCGTTCGCGGTCTACGATGAGTTTGACTGCGACCGACTGGACGCGTCCTGCGGACAGACCGCGGTGGATTTTGCGCCAGAGGATGGGAGAGAGTTCATATCCCACCAGACGGTCCAGGACGCGGCGTGCCTGCTGCGCCTTGACCAGATTCATATCTATCGTGCGGGGATTCTCGACGGCGTGCTGAATGGCCGTCTTCGTAATCTCGTGGAATACAATGCGGTTGGTCCTGGCCGGATCGAGTTCGAGGGCCTCGCAAAGGTGCCAGGCAATAGCTTCTCCTTCGCGGTCTTCATCGGATGCGAGCCAGACCTTGTCTGCCTTTTCTGCTGCGGAACGGAGAGCGGCGACTATGCGCTTCTTGTCGTCCGGTATAATATATGAAGGTTCATATCCTGAGTCCGTATCTACCGCCAGCTTTCCGTCGGGCAGGTCGCGAATATGGCCGCGGCTCGCTTCGACCTGGAAATTTTCTTTACCGAGATATTTTTCGATTGTTTTCGCTTTGGTAGGCGACTCGACTATCACAAGATTCTTTCCCATAACTGCACATTTTTTAAGAACCGGACTGCAAAGTAAGGGATAAAGAAATCAATAATCCAAATTTTATTTCCTATTTTTGCCGGATATACCGGACTTTAACGAAGTTAAAAAAAACTCGCCGAAGATGAATCCTGATACGAAGAAAAAAATAATCAAGTGGTTTTGGATAGTACTGCTCGGCGGCCTTGGCACAATCCTCGTCTGGCTGACGTGTGTGGCCATTTTTGCCGACCTTCCCTCGTTCCGCGAACTGGAAGATCCGAAGAGCAACCTTGCCACTTTGCTTTATTCTGAAGACGGTAAGGTATTCAATACCTTCCACCTCGAGAACCGTTCATTCGTCTCCCGTGAGGACCTTCCCCAGTCGCTGGTAGATGCCGCGGTCGCGACGGAAGACGCCCGCTTCTACAAGCATTCCGGTATCGACTTCACGGGTCTGGCACGCGTCGGTTTCAAGACCATCCTGCTCAGCGATTCAAGCCAGGGCGGCGGCAGTACCATCACGCAGCAGCTCGCCAAGTCGCTTTTCGGCCGCGATACCACTATGGATCACGCCAACCGCGTCGTTTACAGTTTCAAGATGGTCAATACCAAGTTCAAGGAATGGCTGACCGCCGTCAAACTGGAGCGCAACTATACGAAGGACGAGATCGTCACGATGTATCTCAATACCATTTTCTTCGGAAGCAACGCGTTCGGCATCCGCGCCGCCGCGGCTACGTATTTTGCGAAAACCCCGCAGGAACTTTCGGTAGAGGAGTCGGCCTGCCTCGTCGGTATCGTCAACAAGCCGACCAGGTATAATCCGGTCCTCAATTACGACCAGTCCCTCGCGCGCCGCAACTACGTCCTGAAGCAGATGCGTCGCAACGGCTACATTTCGCAGCACGAATGCGATTCGCTTTCGGCGCTGCCGATAACGCTCAACTACCGTACTCAGGATCATAACGCCGGCATAGGTGCGTACTTCCGTGATATGCTCTATCACCGTATGAATGCCAAGAAGCCGCAGCGTTCTTCATATTCGCACGTCGAGGATTACCGCGCCGATTCGCTGCTGTGGAAGGATGATCCTCTCTATGGCTGGCTTGAGAAGAACCCCAAACCGGACGGGGAGCGTTACAACCTCTACACTGACGGTCTGCGCATCTATACGACTCTCGATTCGCGTATGCAGCGCTATGCCGAGGAGGCCGTGGCAGAGCATCTGGGCAGGGATCTGCAGCCGATATTCAATAATGAACTGGCATATAAGACCAATGCTCCGTTCTCCAATGACGTGCCGGCGGACATCCGCAAGCGCCTGATGAACCAGGCAATGCGCTGGAGCGACCGCTGGCGCGGTCTCAAGCGCGAGGGCTATTCGGACAAGGAGGCCGAAGAGACCTTTATGGAGAAGGTACCGATGCGCGTTTTCGCCTGGAACAAAAAGCACTATATAGATACGGTAATGACGCCGTACGACTCGATACGTTATTATAAGTCCTTCCTGCGTTCGGCGATGGTGGCCATCGAGCCGCATACCGGCAAGATCAAGGCATACGTAGGCGGTCCGGATTACCGTTTCTTCAAGTATGACAATGCGGGACAGGGCAAGCGTCAGGTCGGTTCGACAATCAAGCCGTACCTCTACACGCTTGCGATGCAGGAGGGTTTCAACCCCTGCTCGAAAGTGGTCAACGTCCCGTATTCATTCCCCGTAGGGGATACGGTCTGGACGCCTCACAGCACCGACAAGGCAGAGTATATCGGCCGCACGGTGACTCTCAAGTGGGGTCTGACTCACAGTTCCAACAATATCTCCGCGTACCTGATGAAGCAGTTCGGCCCGGTCGCGATGGTCGAAATGTGCCACAAGATGGGCGTCAGCAGCT
Source organism: uncultured Bacteroidales bacterium (assembly GCA_947307265.1). Classification (GTDB taxonomy): domain Bacteria; phylum Bacteroidota; class Bacteroidia; order Bacteroidales; family UBA932; genus Cacconaster. The sequence goes on from CAMZIP010000019.1 coordinate 7,967, forward strand.
GGCTGGATCCGGTCTTCTCTCTCTGCGTCGGTTCGTGCGACCTGTCCGTGATGGAGATGGTTGCGGCATACAATACCTATCCTTCGCGAGGCGTATATACCTGGCCGATGATGGTCACGCGCATCGAAGACAAGTCGGGCAACGTGCTGGCGACATTCTCGCCGCATAAGCGCGAAGCTATCAGCGATCCGACCGCATACTTGATGGTCAATCTGATGCAGGGCGTGGTCAATGAAGGTACCGCGAGCCGCCTGCGCTGGAAGTACAATCTGCCCAATATCGCCGGCAAGACCGGTACGACCAACGACCATTCGGACGGCTGGTTTATCGGTTACAGCCCGAAACTGACCGCCGGCGTCTGGACGGGTGCGGAGGACCGCCAGGTGCACTTCGAGAGCCTCTATTACGGCGGCGGCGCAAATATGGCCCTGCCAATCTACGGCCTGTTTATGCAGAAAGTTTATTCCGATCCGTCAATCGGCATCGGCCCGGATGACGTGTTCGTCGCGCCTCTCGGCTGGAATATGAACCTCACCTGTACCGGTTCTTCCGACGATGACCTGGACGGCGGCAATACCGGAGGTGACAACAATTATTTCGATTGATACAAATGAAAAAGAACGTTGCAGTCGTCTATGGCGGCGACTCTTCAGAATACAAGATTTCCATCCTCAGCGGCAAATACGTTGCACAGAGCATCAGCCGCGGCAAATATGAAGTTTACGAAGTTTTCGTCCGCGGTGCGCGCTGGTGCGTTTGCGAAAGCGGCACGGAGGAAATCCGCCCTATAACAGACATCGACAAGAGCGACTTTTCGTGCCTGATCGACGGCCGCCGCATCCATTTCGACGTGGCGTATATCACGATTCACGGCACGCCGGGCGAGAACGGCCTGATGCAGGGTTACCTGCAGATGCTGGGCATTCCCTGCACTACCTGTGACGCGCACGTAGCTTCGGTCATCTTCGATAAATGCTCCTGCAAGCGGTTCCTTTCCGGCGCGGGAATCAATATGGCCAAGGACGTGTATCTGCAGAAGGGTGATCCTTACGACCTGAAAGAGATTCTCGCGCAGCTCCGACTCCCGGGGTTCGTCAAGCCGGTCATCGGCGGCAGCAGTTTCGGCGTGACCAAGGTCAAGAAGCCGGAAGATCTGGAAGAGGCCATCCGCAACGGATTTCTCGAGGGTGACGCCCTCATCATCGAGGAAGGTGTCAAGGGGCGCGAACTGACCGAAGGCGTTTTCCGCAAGGGCAATAAGATCATTCCCCTGCCGGTTACCGAGATTGTGCCCGAGGGAGAGTATTTCGATTATGAAGCGAAGTATCTCGGCAAGAGCAAGGAGCTTTGCCCGGCACCGATTCCCGAGGAATTGGCCGCTGAACTCGGCAGCCTGAGCAGCCGCATCTACAAGTATCTCGGCTGCAACGGCGTGGTCCGCATCGACTATATCTGGGATGGCAAGGACATTTGGTTCCTGGAACTTAACGTCACTCCGGGTATGACCAAGATGAGCATCGTTCCGGCACAGGTCCGTGCCGCCGGAATCGATATTACCGAGTTTCTCGATACTCTTATCGAAGGGGCACGATGACACGTCAGGAATTCGTCCGCAGCGCTGCTGCTTCGCTTTCGGCGCTCTATCCTGCCGAAGAAGCAGGGGCCATCGCACGCCGCCTTCTGCTCGATACGCTCGGCATCTCGCTTGAGCGCTATATGTCGGACCTTTCCGCTCCGCTTTCGCTTGAAGACGAGGCGCTTCTGGCCGAAAGGCTGGGGCAGTTGCAGGATGGCCGTCCCATCCAATACGTGCTCGGTTTTACCGAGTTTTGCGGCCATCGGTTCAAAGTGGGAGAGGGGGTTCTGATTCCCCGTCCGGAGACCGAAGAACTTGTCAATCTGATCGTATCCGACTGCGAATGCCTGAGCGTCGAGGAGGATGAGGATTTCAATATTCTCGACATAGGGACAGGAAGCGGCTGCATCGCGTGGTCGCTGGCTGCCGCACTTCCCGGTGCGCAGGTTTATGGCTGCGATGTTTCGGACGAGGCGCTGCGCTTCGCCTGCCGCCAGAAAGTCCGTACGGATTCGGGCCGTCCCGTATTCTTCCACGGCGACGTGCTTGGAGTCCCTCCGGGCGGCCTGCCGCGCTTCGATGTAATCGTTTCCAACCCGCCTTATGTGCGCGAATCCGAGAAGGCGGAGATGCGCCGCAACGTGCTTGATTATGAGCCCTCCGGAGCCATTTTCGTCGCAGACGAAGATCCGCTTCTTTTCTATCGCGCCATCCGTATCTGGACCGATTCGCTCCTGCGTCCGGGCGGCACTCTCTATCTGGAGATAAATGACGCGCTCGCACCTTCGACGGCGGAGGTTTTCGCCGGTCGGGAATGCGATGTAATCAAGGATGTTTTCGGCCGCGACCGCTTCCTGCGCATCAGATAACCTCACTGACACGACAACACAATAATTGATATTTACACGGGTATGAAAAAGATTTTCAAAGCAATCGGGCTGATGTCACTGTTGATGACAGTAATGTTGGCATTAAGTTCATTTACCGCCAATCCGGATCCTTCTTCCGAAAAGTCCTGCAAGGTTACCATCAGGTATTCCAACGGCGACCCTGCGGAATATGTCACCGTAACGGCATCCTATGGAGGTGTCGGCGGTCAGCACGACTTCAAGACCGACGGTTACGGGACGGTCACCCTGACCTGGGAGTACAGCGATATCAGGTGCCTCTATATCAAGGGCGACAAGTACGAAGTGGATTACAGTGACGGCAAGAGCTATACGCTTACTCTCAAGAAGAAAAACAAATACGACTGACGCTTATGAGACGGCTTTTGATGCTTATGTTGCTGCTGTCGATGTCGGCGGCAGCGTCTTTTGAGATGTATGCCCAGGCCAAAGTCTGGGCGACGCTGACCAACGGTACCCTTACCCTCACCTATGGGGCGAAGCCCAAGACTCCCGCCCAGGTAAAGTGCACCGGTTGTGGCCGCACACTTTCTTTTTCCACCAACTATTGCCCGGACTGCGGGACAAAGAATCCGAAGGACTTCACGGTATATGATGCCTTTGCGAAGGTGAAGCCGAGTGAATACGCTGACTATCTTGTAATGCCCTGGTACGAAAAGAGCAGCGAGATCAAGAAAGTGGTCTTCGATCCCTCCATGAGGCAGGCGACAAATATTACCAGCCTTCAGAATTTTTTCTATAGGCTCAGCTATCTGACCTCCATTACGGGGCTGGAATACCTCAATACGTCGAAGGTTACGGATATGTCCGGGATGTTCGATGACTGCAGCCGCCTGTCTTCGATAGATTTGTCACATTTCAATACCGCCAGTGTGACGAATATGAACAGGATGTTCTATTATTGCAAGAGTTTGACCAGTCTGGATGTATCGCACTTTAAAACGGATAAGGTGACGACGATGGAGTATATGTTTTCCAATTGTGAAAGCCTGACTTCCCTGGATCTCTCGCATTTCAATACGGCAAATGTTTCCGGTACCGGCCTGATGAACATGTTCTCAGGTTGCAAGAGCCTCAAGACGCTGGACCTTTCCAGCTTCAATACTGCAAAGGCGACATATCTTGGCGGTATGTTCTGCGAGTGCAGAAGCCTGACGTCAATCAATGTGTCGAGTTTCAATACCGCCCGGGTAGAAGATTTCATCTGTATGTTCGAGCAGTGCGAGAGTCTGACTACCCTCGATATTACAAGTTTTGACACAAGAAATGCCAAAATGACCGCTTATATGTTCAGAGGCTGCTGCCGGTTGAAGACCATCTATGTCACCGGGGCAAAATGGGTTGGTCTAAAGGTTCCCAACTCGGGTTATTACAAGCCTTCCCTGATGAGCTCAGACGGTACGACGCTGTGTAACTGCTACGCCCAGATAGTCGAGAAATAAAGATGAGCCTTCGATGCTCATTTGTGGTACGGCACGTGCTCAGGATAGGAGGTCGTGCCGTTTTTCTGTCCTGAGTAGACGAGATACAGCACTTCACCGGTGTAGTCGTTGTAAGCGTCCTCAAACCCCGCTACTCCGGCGGCCTGTTGCTCCGGCTTACGCTGCGCTGCCTGCGCTGGTTCCGGTTGGGCGAAGAAAAAGGCTGTCAGTCGCTGATGGTGAGTTTTTCGCCTTCCGAGGCGGCTACCACTATGGCCGCACAGGAGTCTCCATAGACGTTGATCACCGAACGCGGCATATCGCAGAGGTATTCGACTGCCATAATGAGACCGATGCCTTCCAACGGCAGTCCGACAGCCGTCAGGACGATGGTGAGCATTACCAGTCCGGCCATCGGTATTCCGGCCGTTCCGACAGCTACGACAAGAGCCGTTACCACCAGCAGAATCTGCTGAACCAGAGTCAGATCGATGCCGTATGCCTGGGCGATGAACAGCGCCGTTACGCATTCATACAGCGCCGTGCCGTTCATATTGATGGTGCATCCCAGCGGCAGGACGAAACCTGCGATTTTAGGCGAGACACCGCATTTTTCCTGGGTATCGCGGATGTTGATGGGCAATGCCGCTCCGGAGGAACTTGTAGAGAATGCCGTCAGCAGGGTGGATGACATTTTCGACATATGTTTCCAGGGGTTCTGGCGGCCAAGCACCCGCACCAGTGACGGCAGGATTATTCCGCCGTGGAATAAAAGACCCGCCCAGATGACCAGCACGAACGTGCCGAGGCCGCCCGCGAGGTCTATCAGCGCCTCCGGATCACCTGCCTGCTTGCCCACGACGCCCGCCACGATGGCAAAAACCCCTATAGGGGCGAGCCGGATGACGAAAAATGTTATTTTCATCGTCACTTCGTAAACGGCCGTCAGGAAGTTGCGGAGGGTTTCGGTATGCTTCGATTCGACCTTGCCCATAAAGAAGCCGAAAATCACTGCGAAAAATATGATCGGCAGCAGGTCGCCGTTTGCCAGCGACTCGAAAATATTGGCCGGAACGATGTTGACCAGACGCTCTGACAGAGGCACTTGTGCGGTCGTAAATTCCGCTGCTGCAGAAGAATCCACTGCCATCGCGAGACCTTTTCCGGGCTTGATAAGATTGACCAGGACGAGGCCGACCGTGGCGGCTATTACAGTCGTCAGGGCATAGAATCCGAAGGTCTTGCCGGCGATGCGTCCGAGGGCCTTCGAATCCCCCATTCCGGCGACGCCGACGGCAATCGAAGTAAACACCAGCGGGATGACGATCATCCTCAGCGCGCGGAGAAAAATATCCCCGATCCACTTGACATACGGAGACCAGGTTTCAAATGGAATGATGCGCGATAGAAAAATACCCGCGACAACGCCCAGCCCTATGCCTATCAGTATTTGCCAATGCAGGGCGAGAGTGCGTTTGCCGCCCTTTTTCGAGGATTGCGTCATAGTCCTTAACAGTTATAAGGCAAAATTAGGAAAAACCTTTGTTTATAAGCAAAAAAAAGGTAAATTTGCGGACATTTCGGAGTGAAACACCATTACGACGAAACATATTTAAACCAAATAAAAACCTAATAGGAGAACCTATGGACAAAATCAGAAATCTCGCGGAATTGCGCAAGATGAAGTCGAATATGGTCGACAAACTTCAGCTGCGCGAAAACAGCGATTCTTCGGAAGCCATCATCCAGATTAAGGTCGGTATGGCAACCAGCGGCATCGCTTCCGGCGCCAAAGAGACTATGAGTCACCTCATCGAGGAACTCGACAGGCGCAAGATCAAGGCTTTGGTACTGCAGGTCGGTGATATGGGATACAGCCACGCCGAGCCTACCATCGAAGTCACAATCCCGGGCAAAGACCCCGTGGTATTCGGCAAGGTCGATACCGCAAAGGCAGATGAGATCATCGAAAAGTACATCGTCAACGGTGAACTCGTAGAAGGCATTCTGCCGGCCAACTATCGTTCCATCTAATCCCTGATCCACACTATGGCAGTTCAAATGCACATTTTGGTATGCGGCGGTACAGGTTGCTCCGCATCCGGCAGCAGGGAGGTGATCGCGCAGCTCAACAAGGAACTCGAAGCCCACAACCTTACGGACTTCGCCCGCGTTGTCGTTACAGGCTGCTTCGGCTTCTGCGAAAGAGGTCCGATCGTCAAGATTATTCCTGACAATACATTCTACACCAAGGTTAAACCGGAAGATGCCAAGGAGATCGTCGAGGAGCACATCATCAAGGGCCGTAAGGTTCAGCGCCTCCTCTATGTCGCTCCCGATACCAACAAGAGCGTCAGCGACTCCAAGCATATGGAGTTCTACAAGAAGCAGGTTCGTATCGCGCTCCGCAACTGCGGTTTCATCGATCCTGAAAACATCGACGAAAGCATCGCACGCGACGGCTATGCAGCTCTCGGTAAGTGCCTCTTCGAGATGACCCCTCAGCAGGTTATCGAAGAGATCAAGAAGTCCGGTCTTCGCGGTCGCGGCGGCGGAGGTTTCCCTACCGGTCTCAAGTGGGAGATTGCTTCCAAGAGCCGTGTGGGCGAGAAGAAGTACGTCGTCTGCAACGCTGACGAAGGTGACCCGGGCGCATTTATGGACCGTAGCCTTCTCGAGGGCGATCCTCACTCCATCCTCGAGGCAATGGCCATCTGCGGTTACTGCATCGGTTCCGATCACGGTCTGATTTACATCCGCGCAGAGTATCCTCTGGCAATCCACCGTCTTCAGGTCGCTATCAAGCAGGCTGAAGAAGTCGGTCTCCTTGGCCAGGACATCCTCGGCAGCGGTTTCAATTTCAATATCGAACTCCGTTACGGTGCAGGCGCATTCGTCTGCGGCGAGGAGACGGCTCTCATCCACTCGATGGAAGGCCTTCGTGGCGAGCCTACCTTCAAACCGCCGTTCCCTGCACAGAGCGGTTACCTCAAGCAGCCGACCAACGTCAACAACGTCGAGACGTTCGCAAACATCCCCGTCATCATCAACAAGGGTGCTGACTGGTTTGCAAGCATCGGCAGCGAGAAGTCCAAGGGTACCAAGGTCTTCGCTCTCGCAGGCAAGATCAACAACGTCGGTCTGATCGAGGTCCCTATGGGTATTACCCTCCGCGAGATCATCTACGAGATCGGTGGCGGTATCAAGGGCGGCAAGAAGTTCAAGGCAGTCCAGACGGGCGGTCCTTCGGGCGGTTGCCTCACCGAGAAGCACCTCGATACTCCCGTGGATTACGATACGCTCATCGCGGCCGGCTCAATGATGGGTTCCGGTGGTATGATCGTTATGGACGAGGATGACTGTATGGTCTCCATCGCCAAGTTCTACCTCGGCTTCACCGTGGACGAGTCCTGCGGTAAGTGCACCCCGTGCC
>CAMZIP010000020.1 GCA_947307265.1 uncultured Bacteroidales bacterium
TTGCCATAAAAGTTTCTCCTTCCGGGTAGAAGTGGATTGAATGGGGGCTCTCCGGTGCCGCGTCGGTTGTTGGCCCCTCCGGTCAGGGCTCCGCCCCTCCCTCCTGGGCCAACAACCAGGGCCCAATTGCAAAGATACGACATTCAATCTTTTTCTACCCCTCCGTGTCTACTTTTACGTGAGCAGCAACCCATCTACTATTTGTTGTGTATAATCATATTTCTATTGTCTGATTATTAGTAACTTTGCGATGTTATGGGTAAGTCTATCTGGGATATTTTGAGCGATATTTTTGCGTATTCACCAATTGGAACCATTATTACAGTGATTGTTTCCATATGGTTTGCATACGTGCTGTTTTCTGGTGCTATTTTTAATAGAAGCAAAGAAGAGGATAAGGCTTCCTGACAATGGCCCTGTCAGGTTCATTTTCAAGATAGAAGATTATTCCACAAAAAACGGAATGATTACTTTTTCTTCTTTAAGAATAGGGAGATTATTGTAAATAAACTACTTTTGCAGTGAGTTTCGGCCCGGGTAGCGCGGTATATCCAAGCTTGGGTACTCATTTAAGGGGTGTTCGCATCCCTTATTTTTTTAGAATGAAAGGATAGGATATTACTTATTATCGGATTATTTATAACTTCGCAATACTATGCTTGATACATTTTACCAGATCTGTTTGATTTCACCCGTTGTGGGGTTTCTGTTGATTTTCGGTGTAATCGCTATCCCTGTGTTTGCGGTGTATCTTTTTATAAAGCTTGATCCTTTCTGGCTTCGTAAAAATAAAAGCAGCGATCAGTCCGCAGAGTCGGAATAATCACTATATTTGCATCGTGGCTTGGCCTTCGGGTTAAGCACGCCTCGAGGTCGGTTTTCACTGGCCTCATTTTTTTTCTACAATAGAATATAAAAAGGGTAATGCACTAGGATTACCGGCAGGAAAAAGCAAAAGCCCCTCTGGGGCGCCCGGTTATGCTTGTACGCAAGGTATGGCCACTCATCCAGAAGGACTTCATTGCAAATATATAAAAAAATTGATTCTAGAGAAATATTGTCTATATTTGCAATGGTATGTTGTCTTCGTGGCATCGAAACCGCCCTGGGGCCTTTCGAGGCTCCTTTATTTTTCATATAGATACCCTTTCCCATTATGGAATACGACTATAGTTCTGTAAATCGAAGAAGGGCGGCGGGATAGATCTCGAATTGGATATAAAAAAAGAACGGCACGCCCACGATGGATAACCAACGGTTGCACGCCCCGCACTGCAAAATTAGCAATTATTTCTTATACAATAAAAAAAGGATTGAAAATCCTCCTGTCGGGCAAAGCCCTTATGAGAAGCCCAATCAATCCTTTTATATAGAAGGGTTAGCAGATCTTAGCGTAAGATGATGGGACCTTTTTCCTCGTCAACTTTCTTCCAGAAATGTTTCCAGACAGGGATTAGGATGATAACGGAGGCGATAAGAATCAAGCAGGTGCCAGGGGTCATACAGAACAAGTCCCAGGTGGCTTTTGCAAGACCGGTAATAGTATCTATGAATTCGCTACCGCTCATAACAAGCACAAATATAGCTTTTTTTCAAAAGAATGTCAAAATCGCTATATTTGCTGAGCTTAATTATTATACTGTATGAAAAGACGTAGTGTTTTACTGGTTTGTTCGTTGCTGATGGTTTCGGCAACGGCATTTGCGCAGCAGGACGGTTTCTATAAGGACCTTTTCCAGGATAGCGGCATCAATCTTACTTCGCGCGTGGATCTGCCTGCGGCCCGCTTCCTCGGCCTGCGATACGAGACTTACTATTCGGCCCCGCACAACCCTATGGAGATAACGGCCAAGGATACCGTCGAACAGACTCGCATTATGGTCGGCTCTGAAATCGACCAGAACGGCGTGCTGCTCTATCCTGACGGCGCCCCGCGTTTCAAGATGATATATGTCAACGGCGGTCGCGCCACCAAGCACGGCAATTCGCTGACCGAAGTGGGCCGCGAACATATCCGTCAGTTCGTTGCGGCAGGCGGCTCATACGTCGGCAGTTGCGCAGGCTCGTTTATCGCCTCGATGGGCAATGAAGCCTTCAAGAAGGATAAGAACGACCCGAAGGCGAAGCATCAGATCACCGGCAACTTCGCTGACGGCAGTATGAAGGAGGAGTACCTGGGCGTCTATCCCGCCCGTACCATCAGCACCGACCGTCTCGAAAAGGACTACTACGGATATAAGGTGTATACCGGCATCAAGGTCGAAAAGAAGAGCCCGCTGCTCCGCTATTTCGATTTCGGCGGCGACCACTATATCGACAGCGTCTATCATAACGGCGGCAGCTGGATTGCAGAAGATCCCGCTACGTTCGCGCCCGGCACCGAGATTCTGCTTCGCTACGACTATGAGCCCGAGAAAGAGGCAGAACGTATCCAGCGCGGTTCATTCCCAGTCACCGACAAAATCAACGCGTGGGCATACAAGAAGGACGAGCATACCGGCCGCGTAGTGCTGACCGGCTCGCACCCCGAAGGTGAAATCAGCGGCGACCGCCTCGCAATGACTTCGGCCCTCTTCCTCTATGCCATCGACGGCGTGGGCGTGCCTGTCGTAAAGGCAGATCTCGAGAACGGCAAGAGCCGCGAGATGGTCAAGATGACCTCCGACAACGACCCTGCATACACCCGTATCGGTGACAAGCAGTATCACCACTTCACCGTGACAATCCCCAGGGGCGCACGCAATATCACCGTCACCCTGGAGAGCCCCTACAAGGAAGATGACCTCTATCTGACTATGAATCGCAACGATTTCGCATTCCTGCGCCAGTCACTGCATCACGATGTCGCTCTCGGCTCCAACAAGGAGATGAAGTTCGACAGCCTCAAGCCGGGCCTGTGGTACATCGGCGTGTTCTGCGACACGACCGTCGATACCGTAGTTACCGACCACGGCGAGGAATACACCGGCCATCTGGAGGTGCTCAACGGAGTTCCTTATACCATCAAGGTTACCTGGGAGTAACTGCGAGGTCAATAATACGCCACAGGGCGTCAAGGCAGGCGTTGCGGTCCATTCCCGTGACGCCTGCTACCATTATGGCCAGGTCTGCATAGGGAAGGAAACAGCAGGCGCAGGCCTGATGGTCGAATTCGCCGCAGGCGTAGAAAACGCGACCCAACTTGCTCTGGCTTATATGCCAGCCATAGCCGTAGAGGGTGATGCTGTCCGGCTTCTGCTGCTCGATGGTGAGACCGCGGTGCAGGCGGGACATCTGCGAGGGGTTGATCAGGCTTGATTCGCCGAAACGACCGTTGTTGAGGTGCAGTTGCAGCCAGGTGGTCATATCGGTGGCTGTGGAACGCAGGCCGACAGAGGGGCCGTACGCGCCGGTCTCGGCTACTACCGACGTGCCGGCCATACCGAGCGGCGTGAGCAGGCTGTCCTGCAATGTTTCAGCCCAGGTGCTGCGGGTTGCACGTTCGACGATGCTGCCGGCAACGGCGTTGAGGGCTATATTTTCGCTATATGCGGTGCGGTACGGGAATAACTGCCCGGTCTCGGCCAGCCGTGCCGTGGGCGGAGTAAGATCTTCGCCTGTCAGCAGAATTGGCAGGGTATCGCACGGGCGAAGCCCGGAATTATTGGCGCAAAGGTCGCTGACGATCAGCCGCTCCGCGGTAAAATTGTCTTTCAGTTTGAAGTCCGGCACCAAAAGGCTGACGCGTGCGCTCCAGTCAATCTTATTAGACCCGGCTGCCTGAGCCATCAGGGTAGAGGTAAATGTCTGGGTGACAGCACCGATATTGAAACTGTCATTCACATCCGCATCAAATGACTCGCACAGTATGACGCGGTCAGCGCGGGCTATGACGACCACGGCTCCCTGGCGGTTGATATAGTCGTAATTGGACTTGAAATAATCGCAAGTGCGCTGGATGAGTATTTCCTCGTCGGCCGAACGTGCATCACGCACCTGGCCTGCGGCTACGGTGCCGCACAACAGCGCTACAATCGTAAGAAGTCTGTATTTCAACGTTTTCATCAGCGGTCAGATTTAGTCCAGGGACCGAGTTCCTCGGCGCAGCCCCAGTTGATTTCGAAGCCGGTCGCGCGGCCGTCGCGGTCCATACTGAAGATTACAGGATAAGTATGGCCGCCGGAAGATACCTTATAGCGGTTGCCCTTGACGTGCACAAGCGGATGCGACCAGCCCTTCGGGCCGATTTTAAGGTAAGGCTGCTTGTTTTTCCAGAAAATGCTGGCCTGGCCGAAAGGTTCCTCTTTGTCATAAGTGCCTGCCAGAGAGGTCGGAACGCGGCTGCTTGATGCGATGGTCAGTCCGCTCGGGGTGGAACTGCTGCTGCCGCCGCCTTTCAGCCATTTGCGCAACTCCTTGCCGCTGTGGTCCACGTATGGCGCGCCGCGATAGATATCGATTATGCGTCGCATCAGCGAGAAACGGCAGGCGCCCGGAGTTTCAGCATTGAAAAGCATTGCGAAACTCAGGTCCAGTTCGGGAACGAAAACACAGAGCGCGGTATGGCCCCAGGTGGTTCCGGTATGGTAATATAGGCGATAATCGTTGTTCTGCTCGATATACCAGCAATTGCCGTAGAGCATAATTTTCTCATCATTCTGCACGGAAATCATCTGTCCGGTATGCAGGAACTCCATCTGCTCGCGCGAAATGACCTGCTTTTCGCCGACGGCCCCTTCGCGCAGGTGGAATTCAGCCCAGCGTGCGAGATCTTCCGTGCTGGAGCAAATGCCTCCGGCCGGCCCGATCACCGTCAGCCAGTGCAGTGCGCGGCCCTCACCCTTGAGTACGCCGGTGATAATCGAATCCCGCCTGTGGCTGAACGTATGCTGTGCGGCGCGGTTGGTTGCGGCAAGGAACCCTTCCTCCCCGGAGGTGCCGGTGGTCATTCCGAGCGGCTCGAAAATCCGTTCCTGCAGGTTCTCTTCCCAACTTTTGCCGGTCACTCGGGAGATAATCTGCTCCACGATCAGGAACGCCATATTGTTGTAGTGGATGCTCTCGCGGAAATCGTAGCGCGTCGGCGTCCTGCACAGCATCTCAAGCACCTGTTCTCGGTCATAACCGAGGTTGGGGAAGTATGTGCCTGCCTGCGAATAATAACCCAGGCGGTGTATCATCACGTCGCGCAGCAACAAATGGCTTGCGCGTGCAGTATCTACCATCGTAAAGCCTGGCAGCAGGTCTATGATGCGGTCATCCCAACTGAGCAGACCCTCATCCACGAGGGATGCGACCAGCGCTGCGGTAAATGATTTCGAGGCGGAGCCGATATGGAAAACCGTCTGCGCATCGACCTTCTCCTTCTGGCCTTTGCAACGCACTCCATAGCCCTTTGAGAGTACCTGGGTGCCATCTTTGGTGACTACCAGGCCGAAACCGGGGACTTTCCAGTCGGAGAGGACCTTGCGGGCATAGGAGTCGATCTCGGTAACCTGCGCGTCCTCCGCCCGGAGCAGTCCGCAAGGGACTAACATCAACAGTATCAGGAGGCTGAGGAAATGTTTCATAGGGATTAAAGCGGTCTTTGAGATTGTAAAAATAAGAAAATTTGCATAACTTTGAGTTTTGCAAAAAGATGACATTCAAGCCAAAAATATGAAACAGGCAAGATATATAATCCTCGCTGCGGCATTGCTGACGGTATTTGCGTGCCAGCGCGGGATAGACGAGGTGATGCCGGACGAACCGGTTGACGGCAGCAAGATAACCCTTACCGCGAACATTGCAACGCCCATCGGCGAAGAAGATACGAAGACCGCACTGAGCGGCAGTTCGGTTCTCTGGACAACGGCAGATGCATTCAGTATGCTGTCCCAGACCAACAACACCAAGTTTACCATCGTCAGCGGTGTAGGCTCCGCGAAGGGCACTTTCTCCGGCGATCCGGTCGAAGGCACGTGCTACGCACTCTATCCGTATGATGCCGATTCGAAACTCGAAGGTGATACCATCCGCTTCAAACTGCCTCAGACACAGACTTATCGCAACGGTACGTTTATGCCTTCGACGCTCCCTATGATTGCTACGTATGACGAAGCTGCAGGGACTGTTTCGTTCAAGAACCTGTTCGGACTGATCAGCATTCCTATCAAGGCGGCAGCTTCAACGAAAGCATATAAACTGGCGATTCACGACCATTCGGGCACGCCCCTCTGGGGTGACGTGGCTCTCGCAGTCAACGGCAAGCAGGGTACCGATATGCAGAAAATGAACCTCTACGGAGGCAGCAACACGCTCTATATCGACCTCGGAACCGGCGGCGTCGCTTTCAATTCGAGTGTCAAGACAGTTGTGGCTGCGGTTCCCGCAAATGCATTCAAGCACGGTTTTTCGGTCATTTTCTACGATAAGGATGACAATATGATAGGATTCCTCGGTTCGCAGAGTCCTAACAATATCATCGAGCGAAATATCATCACCAAGATGCCTACGGCTACGCTTAAGGCTGATTTCGAGTCTGCAAACGAGTTGAACCGCGGTTATTACAAGGATATTTGTATGGATGCGGGCATCTATCTGACGCACCGTACCACTCTGCACGCCGCTACCTATCTCGGCCTTTCTCTCGAATATATCAACGTGGCTGCGAATGATGATCTTACCAAGAGGGATACTCTTTATCAGAAGAAGATCGTAGTAGGAGATGATAATGACCTGAACGGCGTTCTGGTATATCCTGACGGCGAACCGCGTTTCCGCACGTATTACTGCAACGGCGGACAGTCCACCAAGCACGGCCGCTCGATGGGCGCTGACGGCCGCAACGCTATCCGCAATTATTTCAATGCAGGCGGCAGTTATGTCGGCACCTGCGCCGGAATGTTCTTCTCGTGCGAGGGTTACGACAGCAATGAGAACTATACTTACTATCTGCATATTTTCCCCGGCCACTCGTACCATACCGGTATGAACAAGACCACGACAGATATGACATTCGAGGAAAACAATCCCCTGTTCCAGTATGACTGCCTCAAGGAGTTCTCGTTCCCCGACAATCTTATCAAGTCGATTTACCACAACGGCGGCGGATATATGTCGGTCGCTTCGAAGTATTTCAAGGAGGGAACGGAGATACTGATGCGTTATGCCAACTGCCCAGAGGGCGGTGAAAGCAACAACGGCCGCGTCAGCACCTGGGCTTTCAAGGATTCCGAGATTCACGGTCGCGTTGTGGATTGCGGTTCGCACCCTGAAAAGGAGACCTCAGGAGACAAGCGCGGTCTGTTCGGCGCAATGCTGCTCTATGCTATGGACGGCGTCGGAATCCAGCAGGCAAAGGGTGAACTCGTAAACGGCGAATGGCGCGATATGGATAAGGGCACCAAGGACAAGGATGCTGCACATACGGCTATCGGCGATCTGCAGTACCATCATTTCACGGTAGAAATCCCCGAGGGGGCTCACGATATTTCCATAGAACTGGAAGGTACGGAGGGTTACAATTATGTGCTTTGTATGAACAAGGGCAATTTCGCGTGGAAGGCGGATGCTCAGTTTGTACAGGCAGGGAACGGTCATAACAAGACCTTCACGTTCGACACTCTGCCCGCAGGTACATATTACGTCAGCGTCCAGCTCAACGAAACCGTTACCGCAACTCCTTACAAGGAGGACGGTGTTGACTATTATATGGAATACGGAGGCCCTGTCGAGATACTCAACGGTATCCCGTACAGCATCCGCGCTTCCTGGTCAAATTAATCTTTCCAGGTCTTTTCGTAGGCTTTATAGCAGTTTTTCAGGTAGTTGTCGAGTTTCTTCGTCAACTGCTTGCCGCTCAGGTTTTGGCATTCCTTCTCGAATGAAGGCTGCGCATCGAACAGCTTCTGCTGGAATGCGGCCACGCTCTCGCGGCGGTGCTGATAGAGGGACTCATCTGCCTTGAGCGTCTCCCAGCGGCGTACATAATCCCAATAACGTACCTTCGAGAAACTCTTGCGATAACTCTTCGTACCGTCGAAGTGCTTGAGTTCGGCCTTTTTCCAGTTGTTGCCGAATCTTGCGAAATGCTTCGGGGCCTTGCTGATGCCGAGATACCACGGTATGAACGCTTCGCTGCAGGGGTGGCCCATTGCCGTCCACATTATGCAGCCCAGATCGAGCGGCATATTGCCGCGAAGGTGGAAAATGGTGCTCAGCACCGTATTGTCGTTGCAGATGCAGGTGCGGTCGCCGTGATGCGATTCGCTGCCGAAATCATAATGCAGCGAGAGAACCTTGATTGCGTCTGCGACATCTACGGGGCCGTGTGCCGGCTTGACCGAGAAGGGGTACTTGAGCGGATCAAGTCCGTAATCCTTGCCCGTCATATGCTTGAGGGCGCGGTTGAGGCGCTTGATATTGTGTTCGCTGGTGATGGAACCCTTGGAAGCATAGGCCTTGCGGAATGAGAATTCTCCGTCGTGGATGGGGTCGTACCAGCCGCGCTCTACCGCATACTGGATGATGTCCGCCGAACCGGCGTAATTCTCGGTATCTTCGAGGTCGACCTTGGTCACCGTATAGAAGTTGGACATCAGGGCCACTTCGTCGTCCGGAACGCGTGCGGCTGCCCAGTGACGGCCATATACCACCACCACGAACCAGGCTTCCCTGGTATCTGCTATGACGTAGGTGCGGCCGCTCTGGTTGTAACCGTAACGCTCGACCAGGTCACCTATGATTTTGACGCCCTCGCGTGCGGTATGTGCGTAGCGCGCGACGTTGAGGCGGATCTCATACAGAACGCCGCCGTCGATGAGTTCGGGTTTGTCCTCACGGGATTTGCAGTTGTCAGACACGATGCAGACGCCGTATTCGTTGAGGAACGCATCTGCCACTTCCATACCTGCCAACTCGGCCCAGAGATATTTGGCCGTCTGCTTTCCGTAATCACGCGCCGAAGGTGCCGGCTGCGGCTGAGTGACGTACATATTGATAAGTTGTTCGCCGCGGTCATCTTCGTTGTGTCCGTAGATGACGCTGCCGTCCGCCGATGCTGCGCGGCCGACCGCGATGGCAAAACACTCTTCCTGCGCCTGTGCGACTGTTCCGAATGCCATAACTGCTGCAATGATTGTGAGGATGCGTTTCATATATCTAAACGGTTTTAAACGGGTTTAAACGTTTGCTACACGTGTAAAAACGTGTTTACACGGCTATTTCTTTTCGAGTTCGCGGGCCTTCTTGACGTTGATGCTGCGTCCGTCGTTGGCCGCGATGATGAATGCCGAACTGAATCCGGCTTTCTTGACTTTCGGCAGGGCTGCTTCGGCTTCTTCGTAAGTGCGGAAAACACCGGCAGTGTAGAGGTATTTACCGGAAGGCTGGCGCCTCTCGAATACCGGCGTGATGCCCTTGAAAGAGCGTTTGGCCGCCTTGCGCGAACTTACTGAAAGTTGAATCTGGTACACGAGACCGTCCGGGAAAGTGCCGTCGGTAACGAAAGTAGTACCTCCGGAGGTGCTGAACGTGTAGTCATAGGGATCTTCCGGGAGCGGCTGCTCTACGGGTGTAGTCAGGGCGGCACCCCAACCGTTCTTGCTGAACTTGTAAGGCACGATCTCGCTTTCGGGAGCAACCTGCGCTGCAACGGTCTTCCGTGGCTGCAGCTGCTCATAGGAAATGCCGAGAGCAAGCAGTTCTTCTTCGCTCTGGCGCACCTGTACGGTAAGTGCGGAAAGTTGCTGCTGGAGATATACGGTCTTGTCGTCGATGGTCTTCCTGGTGGCTGCATCTTCGGTCGCAGCGCGTTCGTCGCGCAGATCCGCGAGTTCTCCGCGCAGGCCGTCCAGGCGGTTCATCTGCCCGCGATAGGTTTCTATCTTGCGGGTTATATCATTGTTCGCAACCTCTTCGGCAGGGGCAGCGGTTTCAGTTTTTTCTACCTTGGAGGGTTTTGCGGCAGCGGGTTCGAGTTTTGCGATCCGCTGGGCTTCAGCGCTGCTCACGGGCTTCTTTATGGGCGACGGATCGAACCGGAATACATATATGCAGATGCTGTCCGCAGCGCAGTCGCGGCCCGAAGCCAGCAACGTATGATGTCCGTCAGTCGTATGCGAGCAGAGCAGGTCGTCGTACGGAGATGAATAGGGGAATCCCAGATTTTCAGGGGCTTCCCAGCATTTGCGGCGGGCATTCCATCGGCTCGAGAACAGGTCGAAACCGCCGATTCCGGCAAGGCCGTCCGATGCGAAATAGAGTTCGTTGCCGTCGGCGCTGATCATAGGCAGCACCTCATTGCCGTCCGAATTGCAGGACACAATCGGTTGCGGCAGGCTCCAGAGCGTGTCACCGACCAGGTTGGAGGTGTACAGATCCCAGTTTCCATTTTCCGAAGGAGCCGAAAAAACGATGCTGCGCGCGCCGTTTTCAAGATAGGTGGCAACCGGAAGCGATGTGCCTGTTCCGCCGGTCAGTGGGTTGGGGATTTTGTGCCACGCACCGTTCTCGAGATGAGAAAACCAGAGGAAAAAGTCTTTCGCCGCCACGACCTTTCGCTCTACCACCGTCGGTTCGGTTGCAAATTGCAACATAGAAGTGCCGTTTTCGCACTGCATCAGGGCCTCGGAAGCCTTGGCAGATATGAGACTGTCGTTGCTCGAAGCCAGTGATCCATAAATCTTTGCGGCCGCGGCAAAGTCATATTTTCGTTGCAGTTCGACAGCCTGCGAGTACCTCGATTCGAGGCTTTGCGCACCTGCATTTGCAGAGGCGAGAAAGGTAAAAATGACTATTGTGAGGGGTAAAAACCTTTTCATTTCACTGATTTATGAAAACAAAAATAGGAAATCCTTGAAAAAATACTAAATTTGCAGGCTATTTATGACTAAAAAGGATAATTATCTAATAATTTACCAATATGCAGAATAAAGGTTTCATTACAACCCTGGCGATTCTGATCGGTCTGGCTTGTGTTTTCCAGCTGTCATTTACGGCTGTAACCTACCATCAGGAGCGCAAGGCCGCAAATGCGGCAAAGCAGGTTGTGGAAGACGTTAAGGTGTCTTCCGAATTTGCAGCGGTTCCGGATGCAGACAAGGCATTCTACCTCGACTCCGTCGAGACGGCCGCAAACAAGAATTATCTTGATTCCATCAAGAATGAGAAGGTTTATTTCGGTTACACCTACAAGGATGTAAAGGAGAAAGAGATTAACCTCGGTCTTGACCTGAAGGGCGGTATGAACGTGATGCTTCAGTTGGACCTCGCAGAACTGGTCCGCTCTTGCGCACGTGAGAAGACCACCGACCAGTTCGAGCAGGCTATGGCTCTGGCAAAGGAGCGTTCGATCGAGTCCCGTCAGGACTTCATCACCCTTTTTGCCGCAGCTTGGAACGAGATTAACCCCAACCAGCGTATGCTCTTCGACATCGACCTCGACAAACTCAGCGGCGATGTCAAGAACAAGACCCACGCAACCAACGAGGACATCATCAAGCTCCTCAGCCAGGAAGCAGAGTCGGCTATCAACAACTCCTATCAGGTTGTCGAGTGCCGTGTCAACCAGTTCGGTGTGGCACAGCCCAACATCCAGAAGATTGCCCGCACCGGCCGCATCCTCGTGGAGCTCCCGGGTGTCAAGGAGCCTGAGCGTGTTCGTAAGCTCCTCCAGGGTACCGCATCCCTCGAATTCTGGCAGACCTACACCTACAACGAGATTGCTCCGTTCCTTCAGGAACTCAACGAGAATCTCCGCGTAAAGCAGGAGGCTGCTGAGGCTGCTAAGGAAGAGGCAGTTGCTGCCGAGACCGAAGAGAAGCCCAAGACCATCGAGGAAGAGCTGGCAGCTACCACCGATACTGAAAATCTCCAGATGGAGGCTATGCAGAAGGCTAACCCTCTGTTTGCGAAGCTGCAGATTATGGGCGGCAACACTGCTTGCCTCGGTCTGGCACACTATCGCGATACCGCAGCCATCAACGCTTGGCTGGCAGAGGCTCGCAACAGTTTCCCCGGCGACTTCGTTCCCGCTTGGAGTTTCAAGGCTTACAGCCGCGAAGGCGTGAAGCCCGATACATATTTTGAGCTCGTCGCTCTCAAGAGCGTTGCCGGCAAGGGGGCAGTCCTCGACGGCGGCGTCATCACTTCTGCACGCGTCAACTACAATCAGATCAACGGTGCAGCCGAGGTCAGTATGACTATGAACAGCACCGGTAGCGCCAAGTGGGAAGTTATTACCGAGCAGAATATCGGCCACCAGATCGCTATCGTTATGGACGGTCAGGTTTATTCCTATCCTAACGTCCAGAACAAGATTTCCGGCGGTTCTTCCCAGATTACCGGTAACTTTACCCAGGCTGAGGCTGAAGACCTTGCAACCGTACTCAAGTCCGGTAAGCTCTCCACTCCCGCACGTATCGTCCAGGAGCAGGTCGTAGGTCCTTCCCTCGGTAGCGCTTCGATCCGTGCCGGTATGCTTTCCTTCGTGATTGCATTCCTCCTCGTGCTCCTGTATATGGTGCTCTTCTATCGCCGTGCAGGTATCATCGCCGATATCGCGCTGCTCTGCAACGTGCTCTTCCTCTTCGGTACGCTGACTTCATTCGGCGCAGTCCTTACCCTCCCGGGTATCGCAGGTCTCGTGCTGACGATGGGTATGGCAGTCGATGCCAACGTGATTATCTACGAGCGTATCAAGGATGAACTCAACGCCGGCAAGGCACTTCGCCTCGCTGTCGCTGACGGTTACAAGAACGCTTATTCGGCAATTCTCGACGGTCAGATTACCACCCTGCTTACCGGTCTTATCCTGCTGTTCTTCGGTTCGGGCAGTGTCAAGGGCTTCGCAGCAGTTCTGGTTATCGGTATCATCACTTCCGTTGTTACTTCCATCTTCATTACCCGTCTGATCATTGACAGTCGTGTTTCCCACGGCAAGAACGTCACATTCTTCACCGGATTCTCGAAGAACTTCCTCAAGAATACTCATTTCGACTTCCTGAAGGCACGCAAGGTCACCTACATCGTGTCCGGCGTTGTCTGCGTTATCTGCCTCATCTCCTGCTTCACCAAGGGCTTCTCCTACGGTGTCGACTTCAGCGGTGGCCGTACCTACGTCGTCCGTTTCGACCAGTTCGTAACGCCTGAGCAGGTCCGCGCAGCTACCTTCGAGGAATTTGGCGAGGCTGCCGAGGTTAAGCAGTTCGGTGGTGCAAGCCAGATGCGTATTACGACCAAGTATATGATCAACGACGAGTCGACCGAGACTGACAAGATGATCGAGGGTAAGCTTTATACGGCTCTCAATCCGTTCTTCGCTGAGCCGATGACGCTTGAGCAGTTTACCTCTACGCTTGACAACCCCAACGGTATCATCAGTTCGGACCGCGTCGATGCTGCTATCGCAAGCGAAGTTCAGCGTGATGCAGTTATCGCAGTTATCCTGGCACTCATTGTTATCTTCGGTTACATCGCTATCCGTTTCCGCAGCTGGACCTGGGGTCTCGGTGGTGTGAGCTCGCTGATCCACAACTCGATCATCGTGATCGGCTTCTTCTCGATCTTTACGGGTATCCTGCCGTTCACCCTCGACGTCGACCAGCAGTTCATCGCAGCAGTGCTGACGATTATCGGTTACTCTATCAACGATAACGTGGTCATCTTCGACCGTATCCGTGAGTACCGCGGTCTGTATCCGAAGCGCCCGCTCCGCCAGAATATCAATGAGGCTCTCAACAGCACTCTCTCCCGTACGATCAACACTTCAGTTTCTACCCTCGTCGTGTTGATCGCTATCGCAATCTTCGGCGGTGAGTCCATCCGCGGTTTCGCAGTGGCTCTCACGGTTGGTGTGCTCGTCGGTACTTATGCTTCTATCTTCATCGGTACTCCTATCACCTACGATCTGAATACCAAGACGAAGGCCGGCAAGAAGTCTCTCGCCAAGGAATCAGCAGCTGCTGAGAAGTAATCAGTTACTTCGTTCTGATACAACGGACCTGCAGGTATGCGGGTCCGTTTTTTTATTACCTTTGTAATAATAAGCAATATGATTATGGTACCTGTTTCCACTATTATCACGCTGGCCGTTGCCGCCGTTCTGGGTTTTGCCGTGCCTATCGCACTGGCCAGTTATGTGGTCAAGAAGCAAAATGTCGCAAAGAAGACTGTTCTGATCGGTACGGCTGTGTTTGTGGTCTTTGCCCTCGGGCTTGAATCCATCGCGCATTCGGTTATCCTGAAGGGCCCTCACGGGGCGTCCATTATGAGCACTGTCTGGAATTATGCGCTGTACGGTGGTTTTATGGCCGCGCTGTTCGAAGAGTCGGGCAGGTTCATTGCTATGAAATGGCTGCTTCGCGACCAGCCTTCGGACCTTAAGTCTGCGGTGGGTTATGGTATCGGTCACGGCGGCGTGGAGATGCTGCTGCTTTTCGGAATCACGATGATTTCCAATCTGGCGATTTCGTTTTTTATCAATTCGGGGCACGCAGAGACGCTGTTTGGCAATGTGCCGGCTGAGTCGCAGGCGCAGATTCAGGCTCAGTTTGACACCCTGCGGTCGTTGAATTGTGGTATGGTTGCGCTCGGACTTTGGGAACGGTTTTCTGCTCTGATTCTGCAGGTTTGCCTGTCGCTGCTGATGTGGACGGCGGTGCGCCGCGGAGGCCGCTGGATGTGGCTGGCGCTCCTTCCGTTCCTGTTCCATTTCCTCGTGGATGCCCTGGCCGTGGTGCTTTCCCGTTCGACAAGTATGGTAATGGTCGAAGTGATTATTTTCGCAATGGTCCTCGCCATCGCCGCCATCACTTGGCTCCTCACCCGCCCTCAGCGGGCTGGCGGAGCGGGTCTGCCAGTGTAGCGTTATCAGAATACCCCTTCAGGAAAGAAAAAAGCGCCATCAGGCGCTAGCGTAGGCGGCGAGGCGTAAGCCTGCGCGATAGGCCGCCGAAGCGGCGGGGCTTGGGGCAGAGCCCCAGTAAGTACAGGTCGGGATGACGCGACTCGAACGCGCGACCCCTTGGTCCCAAACCAAGTGCGCTACCAACTGCGCCACATCCCGGGGGAGCACAAAGGTAGAAAATTTTTTGCCATCCATAAAAAATGTAATATATTTGCAGTCCTATCCGCCGTCGCGGACGGGTAAGGTGAGGTGGGTGAGTGGCTTAAACCACCAGTTTGCTAAACTGACGTACGGGATT
>CAMZIP010000021.1 GCA_947307265.1 uncultured Bacteroidales bacterium
TGCAGTCCACATAGGGGATATCGCCCGGCATTTCGGCCACCAACTGCGGTATGGAGCAGATAGTCTGCGCAATCGGAGCCGGCTCGCAGATACCGCTGGCCTCGATTACGATATAATCGAACTTGCGGGTCGCGGTCAGTTCGGCCAACTGCGACACGAGGTCCATCTTGAGCGTGCAGCAGATGCAGCCGTTCTGCAGGGCGACGAGATTCTCGTCTTTCTGTCCCACAATACCGCCCTTTTCAATCAGGTCGGCGTCTATATTGACTTCGCCGATATCATTTACAATCACGGCGAAACGAATACCCTTGCGGTTGGTCAGGATGCGATTGAGCAGCCTCGTCTTGCCGCTTCCGAGATAACCGGTCAGAAGCAGCACCGGAATCTGTCTTTTTTCGATATATGTTGCCATAGTCCTATTCTTGTTGTGCAAAAATACGACAATGCAGGCAAAAATGGAATACCCGGAGCGGGGAGATTTACCAGATTTCTATCAAAACCGAATCCGGTTCGCAAGGCAGGCCGCGAAGCGAAGACAGACTGTCGAACGGAGCCTGCACGCAGCAGGAGCCGCCGCTTCCTACACCGGAAATGCCGCTGTTAGTCCGGATCTGCCCTTCACCGATGGCAAGATCCCAGTCCTTACGGGCCGCCCAGTACTGCTGGGAAACGGTATCGGCTATGGGACAGGTTCCTATCACATTTCCTTCGCGCAGGGAAATATAAATCCATTTACCGGACATACTGCCGATCTGGATCGTACCCTCGCCATAGACATTGCCCGGCCTCTCCTCCTGGCAGGAAGCCAGAAGCAGCACGGCAATAGCCGCAAATACTATGAAAAGCAGCCGTTTCATCTTTTGCGAACCTGATAACGTAAATCCATTCGGCCATTATTGTTCTCGAATCCGACCTTTGCAGGACGGCCGTCTGCAGTGCGTATAACGAGCGTCCCGTCGCCGACGGAATTGACCGTCAGGCCGGAAACAGGCACGGTCGCGCGCGAACGCATTCTCACCTCGAACCGGTTATTACCGCCTTCGATGATGGCCGGCAGGGGACCGCGATACGGATACTCCACCGGAACTGCGCCCCGATAATCCATAACGGAGAGCGCCATCAGGCAACCCTGCCCCTGCACCTTGCCGGCAACCGACTTGATAATGTCAACATACCATACGGCGGCATCGCCTTCAAGGCCGTCCAGCAGCGGCGTCAGATCGATGGCAATCTCTATTTCGCTGCCGAAATACTGACCGCGCATAGGCATATCTCCGCCCTGGTTCTGGAATGCGCTGACGGGCTTCTGCCGCTGCGGGTTACGCGCATTCTCATCGGTGCTGGCACCTATCATAAACCGCAGGTCATTGCGGGAAGAATAATCTATCACGGCCTTCACGACCACCTTGGGCTCGTGAACGCGCACCCGCACCCCCTGAACCTTATCGCTCAGCTGATGCGTCGATACCGTCGGATCGCGGAAGAAATCATACGGCAGGTAGAAATGCCCCCTGTCGTGCATATACGAGCCCCAACTGTTGACGACGATAAATGCCCCTTCGTGCACAATACCGGACTTGTCGGTATAACTGACCGTATCGTCGTAACCTACAATCGTCATTGCGTGTGCACCGTCAGTCGCCAGCGACATCAGCAGCGAATGATAACCGGTCAATGAAGGTCCTTCATACGAATTGTCGAACTGCCAGTTCGTGCTTTCTCCGGAAAAAGTCAGCAAACCTCCTGGTACACGGCCCTCGCCAGCATCGTAGAGGTAACGCTTCATAACGGTTATGCTGTCGTCGTAGGTAAGTATTTCGGCGGCACGGTATCGTATGGCGTTGAGATATTTGTCGTAACCGGTAGCCCACTTGAAAGCCGCAACCCCGGAAGCGCCGTAATCTGCAACGGTCATTATGCCGTAATTGTACGCAAGCAGCAGGCCTTCATCCACGAATCCGCCCTGATCTATGCCGTCGTTGATCATATGCCAGACGAACTCATAGCTGAGCTGGTTTTCGGGCAGCGAAGCGTCCCTGTCCAGGAAACGGTTCATCTCATAGGTAAACATATACCCGATACCGGAAGCCTGCGCGCAGGAACCGCCTGACTGACTGAAGACAGGAGGGAAATACCGTGCTACGGAATTATCCACCGCCGGAGGCAGTTCACCCTCAAGCGCACGGACGGGGCGCCAGCGCGTCCTCGGGACTTTCACGGCCAGGAGTTCCTGCCCGCAAAGCGAAAGCCCTGCGAGAAGCAGCACTACGACCATAAAAGCACGTCCCGGGCGCATCTGAATTACATCGCTACGAGGCGGTTGCGGGTCTTGAGTGCCTCCGCACGAACCTTCGGACTGAATGACTCGTCAGCCGCAATCTGCTCCATTTCGCCGACAAGCCAGGAAGCCTGATAACTGTATCGGTGCCAGCCAAGTGCCTCGAGAATCATTATCTGCATCTCCTCGTCTGCCCCGTCGCGCACGAAAGCGACCATCTTCGGCATCAGGTAATGCAGCGGCGTATTGCGCGTAGCGCGGACGGCCATTTTCAGGTCGCGCGGCTTTGCATCCTTATGAAGCAGCGTATCAAGTTCAGCTGCGGCACGTCCGGAAGACGTAAATGCGCGCTCAATCAGGGTGCGGACCGAATCCTTGCGGATGTACTGCACTTTCGGCGAATCGAACTGGCGGGCAAACTCTTCCAGCAGTTTTTCCTTCGGGAAGCACGGCAGCGCCTGGGTTGCATCGAAAGTACAACGGTCGCTGGTATTGTTGGCAATGCAGAGCGTAACCATTGCGGGAATCAGGTTCTCGTCACCGCTCTGGCCCATAAACTTGACAGCGAAACGCTGGACGAGTTCATTTGCATCCTGCGAAGCATTGATGAGCGTGCGGATAAACTCGACACCGCCCAGATCTGCCAGCGAACGCATTGCCTGAAGGCGGACGACGGCATAAGGCGAAGACATATAGAGATCCTCCAACTGCGCAGCGTTGATGGATTTCAGCGCCACGAGCTGGTCGATAGCCAGAGCCTGCTGGTCCGGAGTACCTTTGGCAAGCAGTTTCTTCCACGCGGAAGCCTTTCGCTGGTTGATAAGATGATCGATTTCAACAGCACCTTCATCATTTGCGAAGCGGAATGTCGGGTCGCCGATCAGGTGCGACTCGAGGTAGGTGCTGAAACGTGCCAGGTCACCTGCGCAACCGCCCTGCGTCATCAGGCCGATGAAACGGTCGCTCCACTTGTCCTGCAGGGAATTGACAGTATTGGCAAGCACGGCCACGGTACCGCCGGGCTGGAAAATATACTCATTTGCGATGCAGTCGTCGCGATGGAACGAGCCGCAGTAGCAAGCGTCGATAATGACCAGCGGAGTATTCGGCTGATAGCCGTAAACGGCGAAATCTTCGTTATAGAGGTCGGTGCCTGCGCTAAGCAGCGAATCCGCCTCCGCCAGACTTTCGTTCAGGCAATCCTGTGCCCACGAATCGGGCAGGTCGAAACGTGCGAGCAGTGCAGTGCGGACGGAATCGGCATTGCGGCCCTTGCGGTAAGCGGCATAGACGTGCTCGCGGATATTGCGCTCAATATAGGTCTTGGCCTCCTTGACCGAATACGGACGGAGAATCGCGTTGAGATACTGCGTATCCCAAGAACCGTGATGGTGCAGAACGGCGATATCCAGATCCGGACGCATCAGTTCATTCATAAGGTGCTGCTTGACCGGATTATAATCTGAATGGTCCATATAACCTATCGATGCGGTGCGGCGCTTCAGCGAAGGGAAGTGCTCCATAAAGACAGCCTTCTCGTCAATGCGGGCGACCTTAGACTCGGAGATATATCCGTGACCGCTGAAATAGAACAGCTGATGCAGTTTGCGCGGTTGCAACTTAGCCTCGGTTGCCTTTGCCAGGAATGCGCGGAGTTTCTCGTGACGGGTGGTCGTACCTGCATCGGTGGGACGGATACGGCCGCTGAAGATATCGGGATGCGTGCGCTGCGCACTCTCCGGAGTTACGCTGTAATAGAAATACGGCGCGTCATCGTCCTTATCGACATATTCGAACTGCAGGCCGAAATCATCGTAGAAGCGGTCCGAAGGAATCGAGGAATCCTTGCGGGGCTGCGACTGGTTCATCTTGAACGCGCTGGTCATATGCTGACCGTCGCGGATCATCGCGACCGGAATATCACCTACCAGCACAGCGCCGATAACGGGCTCCTTGGGCTGGGAATGCAGGCGCTGAAGTTCTGCACGGATGCTGTCAGGGACACCCCAACGGTCGATAACCCAGTAAACCTTAAGGTTGTTGACCTGTTCTACGGCTGCGGCATAAGCCTCAAGTTCGGTGCGGGCTGCATCATAACTTGCGGGATCGACTACAATCGCCAGACCGTCGCGACCTGCTGCTGAGAGGATGACGGAAAGGCAGAAAATGAGGGTAAGGATTGCTCTTTTCATATCTATTTCAATCGTTTTGCTGTTTTGAGGGCCTCCCTGCGGACCTTTTCGCTGCGCGAACCGTCAGCGATAATCCGTCCGCAAAGGGCGCGTATTTCATCACTCTTGTAACCTGCACCGTGCCATCCGAACGCATCCAGAACCTTGAGCAGTTCGTCTTCGTCGGTAAGATTCTCGGCGAATCCTACCATATCCGGAACAATATACGGAGGCAGGTATATCTTCATAAATCCGAGACGCGAACGGCGCATACCGGCCGATGCCTCACCGGAGATTATATCCTTGAAATCATCGTCCCAGCGGCCGATATAGGTGTCTACGATAGTGTGGATTCTTTCCGCGTATGCGTCGGGACGCACCACAAAGGGCCTCACCTCCTCTATCGCCTCTTGAACGGCTGCGGAAATCACTTCCGGCTCGAAGAACTGGATGGCCTGCTGCGCGTTGAATGCCACGCGGGCAGAAGTGTTGTTGGCGACTATAAGCCGCGCCAGTGCGGGAGCCAGACGGGGATCGCCGCTATGGGACATTTCATTTACAGCAAAGCGCTGCAAAAGTTCAAATTTGTCCTGGGAAGCCACGAGAATCGCATCCACGGCAAGGGGCGAACGACGGTCCATCAGAATCTCGAACGCCTCGAGACGAACCTGGCCGGCAGGATCATTGCGAAGCACGTTCAGAAGGTCCTCGTCCTTGAGCGAAGCAGTTCCAGAGCCAGAATACGCACGTCGGGCTGTTCTGCGGTGCGGAGTACTTTCTTTAGGCGTGAAGGCGCCGCATCGAATACCAGAGCATTGCAGTCGGGCCAGCCTTCGCTGCGCGTAAAGACGAACGTCGGGTCGCCGATAACGTGAGTCTCCAGATCCACGTTGAAACGGTTGACCTGCCCCACCATCAGCCCGCCGTCGAGCAGGCCGATAAGTTTGTCGGGCCATTTGTCCTGCAGGACGTTGACAGAACCGCCTATACCGGCTATGGTCCTGCCTTCCTGGAAGATATATTCTCC
Organism: uncultured Bacteroidales bacterium; assembly: GCA_947307265.1. Lineage (GTDB taxonomy): Bacteria > Bacteroidota > Bacteroidia > Bacteroidales > UBA932 > Cacconaster. The sequence continues at coordinate 5,477 of CAMZIP010000021.1, forward strand.
TGCGATATAATCCTCTTCGAGAAATGCCGCATTGAAGCAGGCATCGTAGAATGCCACCCGGCAGTTGGGCTTGTAGCCCCAGGATGCGAAATCGGGCAACGTGAGGTTCATCGAGTCGGTCATCGCCTTCTCGCGTGCCTTCGCCTCATCATTTGCCGCCTGCAGCAGCCAGCCATCGGGAAGACCGTCGCGAGCCTCAATCGCACGGCGGACGCTGTCCACGTTCTGGCCGTAACGCTCGGCCCTTTCGAGCCTCGTGCGATAGCAGTGCAACAGGTAATCCAGCGCTGAAACCGTATCATCCGGCTTCGGATAATGCGAGAGGTACTGCGTATCATAGTCGCCGTGATGGTGCATCAGTCCGATGCTGAGATCAGGGCGCATCATTTCATTCATAAGCCGCTCCTTGATGAAGGGGCGGTCTGCATAATCCATATAACTTATGCCGCCTCCGCGACGCTGCAGACCGGGGAAATGCTCCTGCATCGCAGCATATTCGCAGATATGAGCCACCTTAGACTCGTTGACGCTGCCGCTGCCGGTATAGATAAATACGGTATTGACCGGCTCTGGGTGGCGTTTTGCCTCGACTGCCTTGCGCAGATAGGCACGCAATTTCTCGTAACGGGACGTGCCGCCGGCATCGGTAGGCCGGATACGTCCGGTAAAAATAGAAGGACGCAACTGCTGTTCGCCTTCAGCCGCAAGCGAATAATAGAAAAGATTGGTCTCGGCCGTATCGCGCTGCAGGAAATCGAACTGAAGTCCGAAATCATCATAGAAACGGTCCGAAGGGACTGAACTCTCGCGCCAGGGACGCCTCTGGTCCATCTTGAAGGCGCTGGTAAGGAACTGGGCGTCGCGCACCATCGGAATCGGAATGTCACCGATGAAGACTGCACCGACGATCGGGGCGCGTCGCTGCGAATGAAGTTGCTGCAGGCAGAGACGGATCGAATCCGGAACACCCCAGCGGTCCTCGACCAGATAAACCTTGAATCCCTGAACCTGCTCGAGCGCCGCTGCGTATTCATCTACCTCGGCGCGCGCCTCCTGCAGACTGACGGGATCTATGACAATGGCAAAACCCTTGCTCTGGGCAAAGGTCTTGACAGGAAAGAGCAGCGATATTGCCGCTGCTATGATAAGGAACCTGAACTTCATTTCGTCTTAAAATTTCAGATATGCTCCGAGTTCGAGCCTGAGGAGACCCGAAGTTGCAAAATCAGGCCAGAGTTGTGCCTTGTCGAGACATTTGTCGTAACCGGCGCGCAGCGTAATGCCGGGATATGTGCGGCCCACCGGCATCGAGGCGTCGATCATAATACCAGCACCAGCGTAAGCCGCCGTCTCGTAAGCAAACTTACGTGCGCTGTAAACCTTTGAAATATCGTCAGGATCGGAATAGCGGCAGGCGCTTGCGAACGTGGTTGCAAGCGGCATCCTGCCACGGACCTCGACCTGAGTTGCGAAAAGCATCTTGCCGAGCGAAAACATTTTGCCTGCAGCGGCATCTGCCTTGACCATCATAGCCTGCTGTACTGGCGTTTCAGCACCCACATACTGGGAAACGCGCTTAAGTTGCAGGTCTGCATTGACTTTCGCGAAAATATCGCGCTTGCCGTCACGCCAGAATTCGAAATCATACCCCGCCCCTGCCGCTATCAGCATAGACGTGTGTATCATATTGGTGCTCAGCACCTCATAATAGATACGGTTGGCGTGCTCGGTATCGATCTTGCGCTGCTGCTCGCTCCAGACGCCGATGCCGGTGGCAAACGAAGCACCGAGCGAGACGTTGTGGAGAATACCGCCCCTGCGAATCTGAAGTTTGTTGGTAAGACCTGCTTCAATCTTGGTAAAGTCACCTCCGAGGAAACGGTATGAAGAGGCACCGTCGATGGCCTTTTCGGTGCCGTAGGAAAGTTCCAGTTCAACGAAATCTTTTACCCTGCTGCGGACGGGCGTTATGTACATCTGGAACGCACCGCCGACCGTCATGCCGTCATAATCGCGCCTGTAACCGGATTCATCGGATGAAGAACGGCGCATAAAATCACCCATACCCTTCATCACGAAGTAACGGTAGTTCTTGAGGGCATTGACGTTATAGAACTGGACTGAAGAAGAATAAAAACGCACCCTGGCCGCAAAACCGAGTGCAAATCCCGGATTTGCCTGCCACATAAGGCCGGCAGTCACGGGGATAATCGAAGTATGTGTCGCAGGACGGGGGTCTTCCTGGTCGCTGCGGGTACCGGTCGTCACACCCGTTTCCAGACCGGCCTTGAGCCGGTCTGAGAAACGGTAGGACGCCGTAGCGGAGAGGCAGAACAGTTCCGTCGTGACATCGCTCGGGATAGAGTCGCAGACAAAGAAAGGATTGTCCGCATCAAGTCCGAGAGTCGAGCACCACGACTGGCCGTGCTGCTGCCTGTTATTATAACTGAACGAACCCTGCAGGTCAAACTTCCCCACCTGGCGCAATCCATCCAGGCCGAAGCGCAGGAGCCGGTCATCTCTACAGCCGTCTATGGCATAGAAATCACCACGGTCCATACTGTATCCGGCAGTGGCTACAGCGTAGTCACGAATGGCATTGTACGAAAGGCGTGTCGGGTTGACGCTGGCGTAGGCAGGATTCCAGGGCTGATTGTACCAGCTCTCATTCCAGGTCTGCGCGAAAAGCGGCGCGACAGCCAGAAGAAGGATGATTGCGAGGGTTGTCCGTTTCATTTCAAATTAGTCAATGCTGTTGGGAACAAGACCCGGAGTGTTGTCCTGGTTGTTCTTGAAGTCAACAGAAGAGTTGTTGCTGTCCTTGTAGTAAACGCGGCCGCTAACGATCTTCTCGACCTTACGGCGAACGCACTTGCCTGCATAAGACGGGCTTGCCTCAACACCCTTTGCATCGTTGTTGGGGAGGAAGAACGGATAGTTGCTCTCGGGAGCGACACCGTTGCCGTAGATATCGACTGCATCGAGGACGTACTTGCTCGGGAAGAGCATAAACAGGGTCGTTGCGGTGGTACCGGGAGTGGTTGCGTAGTTGTTCTCGTCAGCTGCGAACTGCTCGGGGGTAATACCTTCAGGGAGGCGGATAAGCATATAAGCACGGCCGGTAACGCCGAATGCCCACATCTTCATAGACTTGTTGTTGGTGTAAACAACCTTCATATTGGGAACGTTCTCGTTGTCGGTATCACCGTTGCCATAGTACTTCTCCCAGTCTGCACCACTGAGGTCCGGGCTCTTGGCATACTCTTCCTTCTTGGATTCGTCGGTGCCGTAAGCGAGTTTGTGGTTCATTGCCTGGTCAGCGAGGGTGATGAATTCACCCGGCTGGAGAGGATAATCGGTACCGTTGCCGGGGAATGCGAGGACTGCGCCCTGGCCGCTGTTGTACTTGTCAGGGTAGGTCTTCTGCCAAGCGCTCTCCTGCTTCAGGTTGCCGAGAGGGCAAGCGAGCAGCAGACCGTCGAGGTACTGAACCTCGTCGGAGTTGTTGACGATCTCTACATAGCTGTCAAGCACATAGTACTGTGCACCGCCGGTCGAATAGATGGTCTTGAAGACGAGGGGGCTCTTATAGCTCAGTGAAAGGTCGATGCTGACCTGCTTTTCCTCGAAGAGATCGAAGGTGGCATAACCGGAAATCTGTGCGGTAGCGTCATCCTTGATACGTGCGGTAAGGGTTGCAGTGTACTGGCCCTGGATGAGAAGATCGGTCACCGGAAGGAGTGACTCGAGAACGAGGGTGTCCACCTCGGGACCGGTAACGATCAGGGTGATGTCGGTAAGATCAGCAACCTCGATGTTGTCGTCCGGGTTGAAAGTGAAGTTAGCGTTGTACATCTTCACGGTGTCAAACCAGTCGCAGGATGTCAGGATTACTGAGCAAGCTGCGAAGATGCCAAAGAATTTGAATACTTTTTTCATACTGTATTGAATTAGTTGATGAATAAATGTCGTTTTGTGCCGTTAAAGCTTGATCTTCACCTCGGCGCCGAAGTACATCGGCGGATAAATCTGGGTGATGCTCAGACTGTACGGATTAGTGTGGTATTTGCGTGTGTTGGTTACGTTATTGGCGATGAATGACAGTTCGGCGACACGCCCGATCTCCTTGGTCAGACGGAAACTGAGCATTGCCCACGGCTCGATGACATCCTTTTCGAGGTTGAAATCGTGGGTGCGCGACATATAGATATAGAGCATCTTGTTGGATGCCGCCTCATCGGTCCACGGATACCAGTTGGCATCCATATCATAATAGCCGATAGGATCGACAGCCATATAGTCGCCGTCCGGGAAACTGCGCATACGGTAGCGGCTGTTGCCGTTTTCGTCCTCGTAAATGCTCTGGCTGCTGTCATACCAGACAACCTGCACGGTGGTGGTAAATATCATCTTGAGGGCGGGAATCTGCGTAATGAACGCGAAATTGGAATTGAAGCGGTCCAGGATGCTGCCGCTGCCGCCGGGCAACTTGACCATATAGACATTGGCCGGATTGAGGCGCGTATCCACGTCCACGTTGGCATACGACTCGGTCATCCTCTGGCGCTTGATATGGAACCACGCACCGGTGATATTGAGGCTCGTGCGGAGAGGCTTGAACTCTCCGAGGTTGAGAGTGTACTCGATACCGCGCTTGAACGAGACCGAGGTGTTGGAAGGCAGCGACCACGAAAGCCGCTGTGTCCACATCTTGCGGTCAGCCTCGCCCTGAACGCCGTTAAGCATATACGAGACGACCTGCGAAGCGGGTTCGAATGCGAGGTTGGTCGCTCCGTCGGGAACTGTGTACCAGGGATACTGCTGCCAGAAGACCTGCGTCTCGAAGCCGAATTCGCCGGTATGCTTTTCTTCGAAATACGTTATCGTACCTGTGATTTTGCCGCGGCGGAATGACAGACCTGCCTCCCACTTGCGGCTGTGCATCGGCTGCAGCGCCTTATTCTGGGTATTATCCACGATGGTCGTCTGGACCAGCGCGAGACGGTCGGTTTCATTTTCGCTCCAGCGGCCGAGCGCGACGTTGTCGAAATATGCGCGGTCGGGATAGAGATAAAGCAGAGTCGGCATCTTGTTCATCAGACCGAAACCGCCGTTTACCGTGAGGTCGTCCAGCAGGGTGTTGTTTTCGCGGTTGAGAATAGTAAATGAAGCGTTGAAACGAGGCTCCGCCACGAAATAGCCGCTGCGGCCGCCGGTCTTCTCCTTGTCGAGGAACAGGTTGCTGACACGGACGCCGGCTTCCAGGGTGGCCTGGTGAGTACCCAACTTAAGAACGGTATGGTCGCTCAGGTAAGCGGAAAGCGTCGAAAGATTCGGAATATCTGAATATGCGCGGGGACGGAGAGTGTGCGCGGACTGTGCCTGCGGGGGATTCTCTTCGTCGTAGGTCAGGCCGGCGCCGAGATTGCCGTCGAACACATACTCTGCACCCAGCTTGATATTGGTAAAACTTTCCGAAGCGAGTTGGATATACTTTGCGGCCGTCAACTGAGCGAAAACGTTGACCGGAATGCTCTCAATCTCGTATTCGGACTGATAACCGTAGCGCTTGAAGTTTGCCTCCTGAAGCCCGTTATCGCGGGTATTGGTGATAACTCCGTCAGGATTGTAAATCCACGAAGCCTTCCAGTCGTGCTGGCGTGAAATCTGGCCGGAAATTTTATAATTCAGGCTCGTGAGGAAGGTATCTTCGTCCTTGTAAACACCGTTTACGGCAATGCGGCCGCCGGTATTGTCGTTGCGCCACTCTGCGTGGCTTTCAGTCATCTGCGCGTCCCGTTTGGTATCGTTGATACCGGTCCAGAACGAAGTGCGGAGATTGAAACTCACCGGACCGAACTGGTTGCTGTAGCCCGCTGACGCCGTGATACGCTCATATCCTTTATAATGCAGGCGCGTATCGGCCCAGGACTGAGACCAGTCGGCCGAGAAATTGACTGCACCGCCGGCAGCGAGATTGAAGCCCTTGCCGATATAAGCCATCTTCGAGTTGGGGTCTGCCTGCGCCTTGAACTCCCAAGGGGTATGGCCGGACTTGGTATTGACGATGACTACGCCGGACGTGAGGTTACCGTATTCAGCAGCGGGAATACCGCGGATGACTTCCATCGACTCGACATTCTGTCCGCTGATAAGACGGAGGTCGGTACCCTTGCCGCCGGTGGTGTTCTCGCCTACCGTCTGGCCGTTGCCGTCGGCACTCGAACCATAGCGGTTGGCATTTAGCACCTGAAGGTTACCGTCGTTGCTCATAGGCGTACCGTCCACGATGACCGAAGTACCGACAGCATAATTGTTGTCGCCTCCGGTTTCAATCTCACGGATGGTAGCCTGCGAAACGGCATTGAGGTCAGGATTGCTTATAAGGTTACCGGGGACCAGCTGAAGCAGGTCGCCCAGGTTCTTTGGCTGTATATGGCGGATTGCATCCATCTTGATGATCGACTTGCTGCCGACCTGGTCCTGCTGGGCGGTCACGACTGCACCGCTGATGCTGAGGTTCTGCTCGGGCAGGATAATGGACAGGGAAACCGTGTTGCCGGAAGAAGTGCGGACACCGGCTCGAAGATCAAGCGTATCGGACACCGATTCATAACCGAGAAAAGATACCGTATAAACATAGCGGCCTGCGGGAACATTATGGATGGTGAATGCACCCTTGCCGTCCGTCATTCCATAGAGCGACTGGTTGAGAACTACCGCAGCCATTTCGACAGGCTGTCCCTGCTCGTCCGTAACTCGGCCTTCGACGGTATATGAACGCCCCTGAGCGTGAATCGGACACGTTATCAGGCCGAGCGCCAATATGATTATGATATGCTTGAAAATCTTCATCGTGCTTGATTATTGCACAAAGTTACAAAAGTATTTTCAGTTTTGGCAATACCAATTTATGGTGAAAACCCTTGCTAAAATGCAGAATATTTGCTATTTTTAACTTTTGAAAAATTATTTAAACCAAGTGCTATGGAAAACAAGCTTAATTTTGGTGAAACCCTCAAGGGCGCTTTCAATCTCGCAGTCACAAATTCAGGTTCCCTCGTACTGATGATCATACTTTATGTACTGACCATCTGGGTTCCTTATGTCAACATCGGTACTACCATCGGCCTTATCAGGGCTATCGCCGCAATCGGCCGCGGCGAGTCCGTCAATGCTACCGATATCTTCAAGAAAGAGAATTTCAAATGCTTCTCTGACTTCTTCGTACTCCTTGCTATCGAATTCGGAGGTATCGGCGCAGCAGCTATCTTTATGTTTGTCCCTGCCGTCGTGCTCAGCCTTGCCTGGGGTTATGCTCCGTTCTTCCTCGTCGAGAAGGGCACGGCTCCTGTAAAGTCTCTCTCCCTCAGTTATAAGGTAACCTTCGGAGAGAAGTGGACCATCTTCTTCCTGTCGGCTGTACTGTGCATCGCAGTCTCTATCGTGTCTTATATCTTTGGCCTGATTCCGAAAGTCGGCGGCATCTTCGCATTGCTTGTTACCCTTTTCGGATTCCTCGTATCTATCTGCCTCGAGGCTAAGCTTTACGCTCACTTCCTCCAGAAGGCTATCGATATGGGCGAAATCGAGGCTCCCGCAGCCGCAAAGGCTCCCGCAGCACCCGCTGTTACCGAGACTCCTGAAACTCCGACCGAAGCATAATCTACTTCAACCTAATATAAAAAGAGAAGGGCCCGAACCCTTCTCTTTTTTTTGCTCCAAGTATCTGAAATTACTTCCTCAACCGGAATTCGACCGGGAGGACGAGGCGTGTCCGGACGGCCTTGCCGTCAATCTTGCCGGGGCTCCATTTTGGCGAAATGCTTATCACTTTCGCGGCCTCTTCGTTAAGATCCATATCCACGCCGCGAACGATTTCGACATTGCTGACCGAACCGTCTTTCTCAACGATAAATCCTACCTGCACCGTGCCCTGGATACCGGCCTCTATGGCATCGCGGGGATATTTGAGGTACTTATATACCCACTCTGTGAGGAACTTGCGCTCGTCGCCGTTGAAAAACATCGGCTTGCGGTCGCAGTCCGACGTCGAATATACACCTTCTTCCTTCTTTACCTCGATCGGCGCGCCGCTCTGCAGCATAACCTTCTCGGAGGAGAGCGTCTTGATGAAGTAGAACAGGAAGTTGCACAGGCGACCCATATTGTCGTAATCGAGCGTCGAAGGCAGATCGCGTACGGTACGCGTCTCGCGGGCAGCACCCGTAGTAAAACAGAAGAACGGAATGCCCCGCTCGTGGAACGGAAGGTGGTCGGAGGGACGGATGATGCCGTCAGAAGGCACCGGCGGAACCAGGACCGGCTCTTCCAGCGTCTTGTCTATCAGCGCCTCGAGGATGGTGCGCGAAATGGAACTATAGACGCGCAGGGGATGCTCCTGTCCACCGTGACCAAGCATATCGAGATTGACCATCGCCTTGACGGAGCCAATTTCCGTAAAAGCACGGTTGGCAAAATACCACGAACCGGCAAGTCCCTCTTCCTGCGCTCCGAAGGCTACGAAAATGACGCTGCGGCTCAGCATATAGCGGTTTGCAGCAGCCATTCTGGCCAATTCGATAAGACACGCGAGACCGGAAGCATTTTTGTCAGCGCCCGGATAGACCTGCGTAACGCGCTGGCCATTCACCGTCACGGTCTGCGTGCCGAGATGGTCCAGATTGGCACCTACGACAATATATTGCTCCCGCAAATCAGGATCGGTGCCTTCGACTATAGCGACTATATTGCGCGAAGAAATCAGGCCCTGCGGTGTCTCTATCGAGAAATCCTGACCTTCGCGGGGCGTGAGAAGGACGGTTCCTGAAGCCTTGAGTTTATCGTAAACATAATCTGCCGCCAAGGTCTCCCCTTCGCTTCCGGCTTTTCGGCCTGACAGCCGTTCGCCAGCCAGATAATTGACGTGGCTGCGAAGAGGTTCGGCAGTAGTATAAACCTGCGCGGCGAGACTCCCCCCGTCAAGGAGAAGCACCGCCGCGCATATAAAGTATAACAGTCTGCTCATCGTGGTCCGTTATTATCCAACAATCGGGCCACCGGCGACCCGCCGCTTAGAGGCAGAAACTATTTCTTGTAGAAAGGCATCTTGACGACCACGGCCTTGAGCAGGCGTCCGCGGACGTCGATGAATATCTCGGTATCGACCTTGTTGAAGGGGACATCCACATAACCCATACCGATGGCCTTCTTGACGGTCGGGCCCATCGTACCGGAGGTCACGTGACCAATCTGGTGACCCTCTGCGTCGCAGATGGGCATCTCGTGGCGCGCGATACCGCGGTCCACCATCTCGAAACCGACCAGACGGCGCTTGAGGCCTTCGGCCTTCTGTGCTGCAAGCTTCTCGCAGTCGACGAAGGGACCCTTCACGTCATTGAACTTGGTAATCCAGCCAAGACCGCCTTCGAGCGGAGAAGTGGTGTCGTCGATATCGTTGCCATAGAGGCAGAAACCAGCCTCGAGGCGGAGGGTATCACGTGCACCGAGACCGATGGGCTTGATGCCGAACGGCTCGCCTGCCTCGAAAACAGCCTTCCAGAG
>CAMZIP010000022.1 GCA_947307265.1 uncultured Bacteroidales bacterium
TGCAAAGCCGAAGGGCGTGCAAAAGTATAACTTCGAGGCGCGTGGGCAGCCGGCGACCCCTACCTTATGTCCGTGACGACTGCGTCTTCGGGGAGGGAGGCGGTGTTGAAGATGAAGTGGTCGATGGGGAGATTATCGGGGAGCGGCTCGATGGAGAGGATGCGGAATACCATCTTATTGCCGTTGCTCTGGGTGTAGGTCACCACGGGCACGTCACCCGAACGGTCCAGTTGCGAATCCTGCAGGAGAATGAATATGAAACTGTTCATCACGAGCACCTCCTGGTCTTCGATATTGTAATACCACAGCGTCTCGGCGTCGCCGATGATAAGATGCTGTCCCATAGTAACGCGGAACGAAGGCACGTTGAGATCCATAGTACCCTCTTCTGAAGAGTGATCCTTGCCGTCAAGGCCAGTGCCGGACATAGAGAAGGACACTCTGCAAGGCCCCTGCTCGTTGACAAACTTAATCAGTGCAGAATTATTGGACAACTGCGCCAGGCACGAAAACCCGACCAGAAACAAAGCGATGGAAAGAATAAAACGTTTCATACCGTGACTCCAAGACAAAACGCGTGCCGCTAAAACGAAACCTACATAATAGTCTGATGGTCCAGCGACTCCAGTTTGCGGTCAAGCGCATCAAAATCAGCGATCAGCACGGCGCGCGGCTTGCTGCCCTCTGCACGGCCGACGATGCCCGCAGCCTCCAACTGGTCGATCAGGCGGCCTGCGCGGTTATAGCCGATATTGAGTTTGCGCTGCAGATTGGAAGCCGAACCCTGCTGGTACTGCACGACAATCTTGGCAGCCTCTTCGAACAGTTTATCACGCTTGCGCAAATCCACATCCGACTCCTCTTCCTCGCTGTTGGGATCAACATATTCAGGGAGATAGAATGCGTGGTCATACCCGCTCTGCTCATAGATGAACTTGTTGATACGGAGAATCTCAGGCGTATCGATGAGAGCGCACTGCACACGTTCCAGGTCGGCACCGGGATGAATCACCAGCATATCGCCGCGGCCGATGAGGCGGTTCGCGCCGGGTCCGTCGATAATGGTCTTGGAGTCCACACCCGAATTGACGCGGAAAGCGATACGCGAGTTGAAGTTAGCCTTGATCGTACCGGTGATGATATCAGTCGTAGGACGCTGCGTAGCAATCACCAGGTGGATACCCACGGCACGGGCCTTCTGGGCAAGACGTGCGATAGGCTCCTCGACCTCGCGGCCGGCGGTCATCAGCAAATCGGCGAACTCATCGATGATAACCACGATATAAGGCAGGAACTTATGTCCCTTAAGGGGATTCAGGCGACGTGCGAGGAACTTCGCATTGTACTCCTTGATCTGGCGTACATCGGCCTTCTTCAGGAGGTCATAGCGGTCATCCATCTCAACGCAGAGCGATTTGAGCGTAGTGACCACATTCTTGGTATCGGTGATAATCGCGTCGTCATCATCCGCCATCATAGCCAGATAATGCTTCTCGAGTTTGTTGTAGATGGAAAATTCGACCTTCTTCGGATCGACCATCACCAACTTCAGTTCAGCCGGGTGCTTGGAGTAGAGGAGCGAAGCGATAATACAGTTGAGGCCGACAGACTTACCCATACCGGTAGCACCGGCCACCAGCAGGTGAGGCATCTTCGCCAAATCGAGGAAGAACGGCTCGTTGGTCACGGTGATACCCAGCGCCAGCGGCAGTTCCATCTTCGCCTCCTTGAACTGCGGCGAATTGAGGACGCTCTTGAGCGGAACGACGCTCGGATGGTCGTTAGGCACCTCGATACCCACCGAATCCAGCAGCGTTACGACACGCACGCCCTTGGCTCCGATAGACATTGCGATATCCTCCTCCAGGCGGCGCACCTGTGCAATCTTGACACCGTCTGCAAGACGAATCTTATAAAGAGTCACGGTAGGGCCCATTTTGGCGGTAATGCCTACCACGCCTATCTTGTAATTGCCGAGAGCGTTGACAATCCTCTGCTTGTTGCGCTCCAACTCGTCGCGCGAAACTTCGTGCCACAGGTCGCGGTAGTCCTCAAGCAGCGAAAGCGAAGGCAACTGATAATCCGGCAAATCAAGCTTGGGATTATAGTAGTGTTCCTTCTCTTCGTCGGTCAGGTTTGCAAGGAAATCATTCTGGCTCTCCTCGACATCAAGCGTAACCTCCGACGCGTCGGACTTATCTTCTGCCTCAGCGGCAGGAGTCTCGGGAGCCGCAGGTGCGGCAGGAGCAACCGGCGCGACCGGAAGATCGTCATCCACCGGAAGATCATCCGGCAGGTCATCTCCGAAATCGGGAATATCCTCTTTAGAGCCTGCAGGTTCGACATCCTTTGTCGGAGTGAGCAAATCTATCTCACCCCCACCCTCCGCGGGTGCTGAAGGCCACAGCGGGGCCTCGGCATCGGGCTCACCCGGTTCATCTGCATCCGTCAGGGCATCAAGACCGCTGCCTGCGGCAGGATCATTGGTGACAGGCTGCGGAGTAAGCCATTTGCGGAAAGGATAATGAGCCGTGAAATACAGTTTCTCTTCGAACCAGAATGCCACGCGGCGGCTCAGCATAATGCCCCATAAGAACAGGGCCAGCAGAATGACGCAGCCTGCGCCGAAATTGCCCAGCAATTTTATCAGCCACGAAGTGACATAGAAGCCGTAGGAGCCTCCGGGGCCGCTTCCGAGCAGATATGCGAGTCCGAAAAGACGGAAAATATAACTGAATGCGATCGAAAGCACAATCGCACCGATCATCGAAACCAGGAACACCCTCACCAGATTGATCCGGCGGATGCGCAGGCAGAAAAGCGAAATAGCGCCAAGGAAGAACGGCACGGTAAATGCGCCGAAACCGAACAACTTGGAAACGAGCAGATTGGACCACAAAAATCCCACACGGCCGCCGGCATTGCGGACAACGTGCGAGGTCGTGATGACATCTCCGCTGGAGAGCAGGCTCTGATCCTGGCTCCATGTGAAAATGTACGAAATGAGAACCGTAAGGGTATAAATCGCAACGATACCGAAGACCACTCCGGTAATGATGCGGAAAATGCGGTAGCCTTCGCCCTCGGGCTTCTGGGCCGTGACACGCGAAGTCTTGACGGGCTTCGCAGCCTTTTCAGCCTTAGGAGCCTTGGGTGCCTTTTTCGCCGGGGCAGCCTTCTTCTGTTTGCTCTTTAATTTCCTTGCGGCCATCAGGGTCAGTTGTTATTGCTGCGCTTGCGCTTCTTGTTCTTGTTTTTCTTCTTGCCGAAACCTCCGTCCTCCGGCTTGCGGACGCCCGGACGCGAGAGGTTGGAATCGGTAACGGGGCCGAGCTGCAGGCCTTCGGGAACCTTGAGTTTGCCGCCGGAGAGCTTCTCCATATCAGCAAAAATGGTCTCGTCGGCCACGCTGTCCTTGTTCCAGATCAGATACTGCTGACGCATATAGAGAGCCAGCATCCTAATCATCTCGCTCTTGACCTCGTCATCGGGACGCGAGGCGATGAGACTGATCATATTCTCGATATTTCGGCCGTAGCAGGTAGCCTGAATCGGCGTTTTCTCGATGGGAATGGGCTCTGGACGCGATGCTGCTTCCTCCGGCGTAGGCACCGGGAAAGGTGAATCCACGTCGATGTCATACCCCGCAATCATATACATATGATCCCACAGCTTGCGACGGTAATCGACCGTATCGCGGACCTGCGGATTGACCTGCGCCATCACCTGGATGACGGCCTGTATCTGTTCTGTACGTTTTGCTTTGTCAGGAATGGCTTTTACCTTCTCGATCATCTTCTGCACGCATCTGCCGTATTCGGGCAAAATGAGTTTCTCCTGCTGTGTATTGTAATCCATTTCAAAAAATTTTCACAAATATAAAGGAAAATGTATTTTTGCGCAAACAGTTTTTCGCTATGAATCGAATACTTGTCACGGGCGCTTCCGGCCAGCTGGGCACCGAACTCAGACTCCTTGCCGGCAACGATGCCCGCTTCGTCTGGACCGATGCTCTCGAAGGCAAAGAAATCCTGCCCCTGGATATCTGTGACGCCGATGCTCTTGAGCGTCTGTGCCTCGAACAAGACGTAAATACCATCCTCAACCTGGCTGCCTATACCAACGTTGACGGAGCCGAAAGCGACGTCACGCGCTGTATGGCAATCAATGCCGAAGCTCCCAGGCAGATGGCCCGTATCGCCAGCCGCCGCGACTGGTCGCTGGTCCAGATTTCGACGGACTACGTCTTCGACGGCAACCGCAAGCGCGGAGCATACCGCGAGAGCGACCCGTGCCACCCGCTTTCGGTCTATGGCAACAGCAAACGCGAGGCCGAACTCGCCATCCGCCGCATCGCTCCCCGCGGAGCCATCATCCGCACGGCCTGGCTGTATTCGCCATTCGGCAAAAACTTCGTCCGCACGATGCTCCGGCTTGGCAGCGAAAAGCCTGAAATCAGCGTCGTGGCAGACCAGACCGGCACCCCGACCTACGCCCGCGACCTGGCGGCAGCACTGCTCAAGATGCTTCCGCAGATCGGCAGTCGCCGCGCCGAGATTTATCATTTCACCGACGAAGGCACCTGCACCTGGTTTGATTTCGCGGCAGCGATAATGACCTATGCCTCACTGCCTTGCAAGGTGCGTCCCATAGTCACGGCAGAATACCCTACTCCGGCAACGAGGCCGCAGTATTCACTGCTTGACAAGTCTAAGATACGCAATGATTTCGGCGTCGAAACGCCCTGGTGGTCAACATCCCTGCGCCACTGTCTGAGCCGTATCAGCCTTTAAGCGAAGCGAACGGCGGAGCAATCTTGTCCTTATCGGAGAGAATCAGTTCTTCGGCCGGAATCCCCCAGTCGATGCCTACCTGCGGGTCATCCCAACGGAACGAACCCTCGTCAGCCGGCGAATAATAATTGTCGCACTTGTATTCGAAGAGAGTATCGTCCTCCAGAACCAGGAAACCGTGCGCAAAACCGCGCGGGATATAGAACATATTCTTTTCCTCGGCGCTGATCTCCACCTTTACCCAGCGGCCGTAGGTCGGTGAACCTGAACGGATGTCAACCGCAACGTCCAGCACCCTGCCGCGGGATACGCGCACCAGTTTGGCCTGAGCTGCATCACCCTTCTGGAAATGCATTCCGCGAAGCACGCCCCGACGGGCCGAATAAGACTCATTGTCCTGAACGAAATGCACCGGACCGACGTGCGCCTCGAAATCGCGAAGCGAAAACGTCTCCATAAAAAAGCCCCGGCTGTCACCGAATACCTTCGGCTTGATAATGACGGGACCGCTCAGTCCGGTAGGCAGGTATTCCATAGTTAGCGGTTGGTTATAACGTTGATAGCCAAAGGAATGATAGTAAACGTGGCAGGAGTGGTGCCGCAGGCTTCGCCGTCGATCTCGACGAATGAAGCCGGTTCAGCCTCGATGTGGAAGCACTTGGCGCGCTCGTATTCCACTTCGCGGAGAGTCTTGATCGTACCGTTGAACAGCGTACGGACCTTCGCGACGAACTTGACCTTCGACAGGCGGCCGGTGACCGTCATATCGATGAGACCGTCGTCGAATGCCGCATCGGGAGTCTGCATCATACCGCCGCCACAGTATTTGCCGTTGCCCAGAGCCACCGAAAGCGCCTCGTCGTCATAGAAATCTTCACCGTCGGCAGTGATGCGGAAATGCTTCATCTTGTAATGGAAGAATGCGCGCAGCAGGCATTTGTAGTAGAGCATAGCGCCACCCTCGCCCTTCTTGCGCGCTGCAGTATAAAGCCGGCATACGTGAGCATCCAGACCGAGACCGCCGATGTTGGCCATATACCTGAGCATAGGCTGACCGTCGTCGCCCTTGGTCTCGCACTTCACGACGTCCTGAACGAACTTCTTTCCGCGGACGATAATCTCGACAGCACGCTTGACATTTGTGGGAATCTGATGGTAACGAGCCCAGTCGTTGCCCGAGCCGATAGGGATGAGGCCCAGCGTAACGTCGGTGGAAGGCACGGCATCCTGCATCATCACACCTGAAAGCGCCTCGTGAAATGCGCCGTCACCGCCTGCGACCAGTATCTTGCGATAGCCGTCCAGAACTGCCTGGCGGGCAATATCGAGTGCGTGCATATACCTCTCGGTGAATGCCACCGAATAGGGAACATTATTTGCTGCGAGTGCGGCCGCGAGCTCTTCCCAGCGCTCTTCGGCACCGCCGCCGGAAACCCGGCTGACAATAACTTTCCAATCGTCCATAACTTGACTAATGCAGCTGCAAATTTAACATTCTTCGGCGAGTATTAAAAAGTATTTTATATCAAAGTATTTTGTATTTTTGTAGGTTGTAATGTATGTGCAATGGGAAAAGTAATAGCTAGAGCAAACCAGAAGGGCGGAGTCGGAAAGACGACAACCGCCATCAATCTGGCCGCTTCACTGGCCGTGCTGGAGAAAAGAACCCTGCTGATCGACGCTGATCCTCAGGCAAACACCACATCGGGGATGGATTTCAACCCCGAATCCACCGACAAACGGACGCTGTACGAGGTCCTAATCGGCCAACTGGCCATCGAGGATGCCGTACGCGATACACAGATAGAGCATCTCAAAATCATCACCTCCCACATCAACCTGGTAGGTGCAGAAGTCGAGATGTTCGAGATAGAGCAGCGCGAATCGGTCCTGCGCAACGCACTGGCCAAGATCCGCAACCAGTTCGACTATATCATAATCGACTGCGCCCCGTCGCTCGGCCTGATAACGGTCAACGCCCTCACCGCCGCCGATTCGGTCATAATCCCCGTCCAGCCGGAATTTTTCGCACTGGAGGGCCTCGGCAAACTGATGAACACCATCAAGATTGTCCAGACCCGCCTGAACCGCAACCTTTCGGTTATGGGATTCCTGTTTACGATGTTCGACAGCCGCCTCAGACTCCACAACCAGGTAGTCGAAGAGGTGCGCGAGCATTTCAGCGGAATGGTGTTCGATACGCTCATAACGCGCAATATCCGCCTGAGCGAGGCGCCCTCGTTCGGCAAGCCCGCCATCCTGTATGACGCAGGCAGCACCGGCGCAGCCAATTACCTCCTCCTGGCACAGGAGATTTTACAGAAAAACGACAAATAATGGCAAAGAGAACCGCATTGGGCAAAGGCCTTGACGCCCTTCTGTGCGAAACGGCTGCCATTTTGCAGCAGCAGGCAGAGACCGTAGAAAACCTCGCGGCAGTACGCGAGATTGAACTTGACAAGATCGAGCCCAACCCGTACCAGCCCCGAGAGAATTTCGACCAGGAGGCGATGGAGGACCTTACCGCCTCGATCAAGGCACTCGGCATCATCCAGCCGGTGACACTCCGCCGCACGGCCGGAGACCGCTACCAGATAATCAGCGGCGAACGTCGCTACCGCGCAGCCGAGGCTGCAGGCCTGACCACCATTCCCGCATACGTCAGGGAAGCCGATGAAGAGGGAATGATCGAAATGGCGCTGGTCGAAAACCTCCAGCGTTCCGACCTGGACCCCATCGAGACCGCCCTCGGCCTCCGCAGGCTCATCGAAGAATGCCACCTGACTCAGGATGCACTCGCACACCGCATCGGCAAGAGCCGCGCGGCAGTTACCAATTCGCTTCGCCTGCTTACGCTCGAACCCGAACTGCAGAAAGCGCTGCGCAACGGCGACCTGAGTACGGGACACGCCAAGGTTCTGCTTTCGATCGAAGACAGTTCGCTGCGACTCGCAATGGGTGAAGCAACTATCGCCAACGGCTGGTCCGTGCGCCGTCTCGAAGAGCGCCTTCGCGAACGTGAGCGCGAGTCCCTCGGTCACGCCGAGACTCTCGTCCCCGATTCGTTCGTGCGCGCCGTAGGTACCGTCGGCCGCTTCTGCGAAAATCGCGTCACGGTCCGCCGCCGCGGCAACAACGGAGGCACGATGACCATCATTTTCCGCAACGGCGAACAACTGGAACAATTCTTAAACGCATTAGAGTCCCATTAAACCGACTTGAGACTGATTCGTCACATACTGATATGCCTCTGCCTGACGCTGGTTGCGATTCCCGCGGCCCGCGCCCAGTTCCGTTCGGGCGTCAGTACCAGTGACAACAGTTCCCTCACCTCCATTCCGGGCGAAAATACCACGACCACCAACGGGCAGGACACTGCAAACGTGCAGACCGATACGCTGGCAGGTTTCTCGATGCGCCGCCTCGTTCGCGGCTATATGCGCCGCGATACCCTGACTCCGACATATATGATGATCGGCGCGGTAGTATTCCCTGGCGCAGCCCAGATTTACAACCGTGACTGGTGGAAACTGCCCGTCGTGTACGGCGGTATCGGCACGGGTGTCTATATGGGCATCCACAGCAACGTCCTTTACCAGCAGACGGGCGATGAAAAATACCGTTTGCAGCGCGACCTCAGTTATATCGGCGCAGGAGTATTCTACTGGGCATCCCTGCTGGACGGCGTAGTCTCCTACAAGACTCCGGTGCCGAAACCGGTTCCTGCCAAGGCGACGCTCTATTCAGCGCTGCTGCCGGGCCTGGGACAGGCATACAACGGCGACTGGTGGAAGATTCCCATCTGGGTGGGAGGATTTGCCGCCTGCGGCTATTTCTATCACTTCAACGATATGGAATACCGGCGCTTCAAGTACCTCTACACGGTCGGCAGCGACCCTTCGAGCGGCTATGTCGGCGCCATCGGCGCATCGCAGGCCGAATGGTACAAGGACCTCTACCGCAAGTACCGCGACTATTCGGTGCTTGCGATCGTAGGCGTATATGCGCTCAATATCATCGACGCGTATGTCTTCTCTTTTATGCACGACTTCGATATCAGCGACAACATAGCGGATGAGTTGACAATTGCACCTGCCGTTATCGCGCCGCCGGAGCCGTGGATAGCCTCCAATTCGGGCCAGTCCGCCCTCGGTTTCAAGATGAATCTGAATTTCTAGACTATGAAAACACGCACCATATTACTTTTTGCATTAGCATTGATCGTGGCGGTTCCGACCGCTTCGGCACAGAGCAGCGGTCTGTTCGGCCGCAACAAGGAAATCCGGGAACTGAGGGCACAGCTCGACTCGCTCCAGCGGGCCTACGACTCACTCTACGTCGATTACCAGGCCATTCTGGAACCTGTCAACGCAGACGAAATCGAAGAAGATGACAGCACGTTCGTGGATTTCGGAGGCCCCTTCTCTCCCGAAAGCATCGACTCGCTTTTCGTGGCATACCACGACCAGCAGCTCCAGAGTTACATCGGCTTCCCGTTCGACGACTTCGAAGAGGTCGAGCGCGACTCGCTGACCACCAATATTCCGGACTCGGTCTTCATCGCGCGCCTCAACAAGATGTCTTCGTTCATTCCGTTGACTTTCAACCGTTACGTCAAGAACAACATCATCCGCTATACCGAGAAGTTCCCGAGCGTTACGGCACGCATCATCAGCGTCGCGCCGTACTACCTGCCCCAGTTCGAGGAGATTTTCGACGAATATGAAATGCCTGTCGAACTCAAGGCGATGGCAGTCATCGAGTCAGCCCTCAACGCAAAGGCGGTCTCACGTGCAAAGGCAAAGGGTATGTGGCAGTTTATGTACACGACCGGTCTTCGTTATGGCCTGAATATCACCTCATTCGTAGATGAACGTTACGATCCGGTCACGGCCTGCCGTGCAGCGGCTCAGTACCTCAAGGATTCGTATATGATATTCGGCGACTGGTCGCTGGCCATCGCTTCTTACAACTGCGGCGCCGGCAACGTGCGCAAGGCAATCCACCGTTCGGGCGGCAAGACGGATTTCTGGGAGATTTACAACTACCTCCCCCGCGAGACTCGCGGTTACATTCCTGCATTCATCGCGGCCCTTTATGTCCTGGAATACTACCCCGAACACGGCATCGTGCCTTACCAGGTGCAGATTCCTTCGCACATCGATACGTTCCACGTCAACAAGATGCTGCATTTCGAGCAGATTTCAGAAAACATCGGCATCTCCGTCGAGACGCTGCGTGAACTCAACCCCCAGTATCTGCACGACATAATCCCCGGCACGGAGCGCGAATACATCCTGCGTCTCCCCTACAACTACAGCGGACTGTTCGCAGACCGTGAGGAGGAGATCTACAAGTATAAGGACACCCTGTATTTCAACCCCGTCGCCATCGACAAGATCAAGGAAGGCGGCAACTCCGGCAGCGGTCAGCGCGTCATTCACACCGTCCGCAAGGGCGAGACTCTCTCGAGCATCGCACGCCGCTACAATACCTCAGTTGACAATATCCGTCGCTGGAACGGCATTCGCGGCAATACCATCCGCGTCGGCCAGAAACTCTCGATCTACGGCAAGAGCAGCGGCAGGTCCTCCGGCAAGAGCGGCGGCAACAATGTCACCACCGATTCGTCCGGCAGCCAGATTTACACCGTACGCAAGGGCGATACCCTCTCAAGCATCGCAAAGAAGAACGGTATGTCGCTCAACGCCCTGCTGAAACTCAACAACCTTACGACCAAGAGCAAGATCTATCCGGGTATGAAGATCCGGGTGAAATAATGCACCGAGGATTCTGATATCCGGGCATACATTGTAAGCCATCTGGCGGGAGCGTACTTCAACAGCAGGTATGCTCCCGCGCCTTTTCCGTGCAGGCATACAACCCCGAAACTCTGCGGGGTATCGCGTTCATAGACATATACGCGGCTGGCCCAGTCACGGGTATTGTAAGCCGTGACGCGTCCGGATACCTCCCACCTGCCCCGTGGCGAATTCCAGGTACATTCGGCGAACGCCGCATAACCGCCTGGGTTGCCAGTCAGCCGCATACCTGCCTTCCACTGTGGCGAAGGCTTCCATTCGAGGTGGAGCCTGCCCCTGAATGGTCCGGATTCCACCTCCCTTCCCCCTTCCGGGTATCGGGCGGTGAACTTTCCGCTCACCTGCATTTCCGCACGGAACTTACCGAATGTCTTGTCCGCCGCGACGGCAAACGAGGCCGCATCGGAAGGTTCGCTGATACCGTATCGCGGCCCCGGATGATAGGTATATGCAGCCGAGGCTGAAAATATCATATCCCGCTTCGGCGACCAGCGCGCAAGGAGGTTCAGTCCGGTCTGATTTGCGCAATACGACAGGTCCGAATACGCCCCTGCGTGCGTGGCCGTATATCCGGGAGAATAATATCTGCCGAGAATGGAAATGTCACACCCGTAGAACGGGCTCCAGATGGCACCTGCGAGTGCTGCGGGCGAAGCCCTGGCATCGACTGCCATTTCCGCGAAGAAGCGGAACTGATGCCAACTTCCGTATACGTCTATACCTGCATTGCCCCACAAACCATCATATTGGCGGTTGCGGTTGTCGTCCCGGAGCCGGACGCCGTTCGATTTGTCGTAGCCGTATGCTGTGGCGGAGAGGCCCACCCGCCAGCGGCCGAACTCGCACTGCAGATACATTCCCGTTACGGCCTCGTGCATAGAACCGCGCCTCGCCAGTTCGGTTGGAGTCCGGTGATAGCCGTCAGTATATATAGCGGTATAGGCCGAATCTCCGACGATGCGCGCATCCACGGCACGGTACGAGGCAAAGCAAGCCAGCGACCAGTCGCCCCAGCCAACGACTGCAGCAGCCCCTCGCAGGTAATCGGCCTCCGAAAGCGAGGTATGAGGGCGTATGGGCGAAGGATGCCGGGCTATGGAAGCCGGCTGCGAAAGCATCTGCAGCGGAGAGGCCTTCCACATTACCAGACCCTGCCCGAAACGGGCCGTAAAATCCCCGGCAATACATTGCTGAAAATGCATTCGGCGGGTGCCGTCTTCAGGCCGCCGCCAGGAAGCATAAGCCGATACGAAGTCCGGTATGAAGCCCCGCTGCAAAGGCTCGCCCGCATCCTGATCGGCGGTAAGTCCCCACGATAAACCCTGCCGGTAACTGCCCTCATATCTTGCAGAAACCGCAAAAGCCGTATCGCTGAAAGAGCGACGCACCCTCACTGTGACTTTATTGCTCCACTGCGGAAGGGAATCCTGCCCGGCAGGTGCCCGCGCCGAAGTAAAACTGAAAAACCTGGCCAGATATCCGGCCTGCTCCCGGTCAAAACCGTCCACGAGCGACAGTTCGGCAGCGGAGAGTATATCCCCGTAACGCTGCCGGTATTCCAGGAGGCTCTCGACCTGAAACAGCGTAAGAAGCCGCGTAGCCTCCAGTTGGCGACGGGACAGCAGATTGATGCACGGCCGTCGCTCCGCAAGCCGTTCGTAATGCTCCAGCAGGGATTCGGTATCCATACCATCCTCTGCCAGCTGTTCGACGGTGCGCGTGAGCCACGGCGGCAGCTCCTGCGCCACAATATTATTTACTGTAAAAAACAAAAAAGCCGCGACTGCGGCCCGGGGCCATCTCCCCAACAAGTCTCTCCTGCACATAGGCCAAAAAATTATTAAAAAATCAACGACACACAAAGATAATAACTATCTTTGCCCAATCCAAACCAGTTTTTTACAAATGAACGGGATTACACTCTTCGGCAAACGGTTTGTCCCCTACATTCCCCAGGCGGAATTGGAGCAGGACATCGACCGCGTGGCCCGGCGTATGAACGCTGATTTTGCAGGCGGAGAGGACGTTCCCGTTCTGCTCTGCGTCCTCAACGGCTCCATTCTCTTTACGGGCGAGTTGATGAAGCGGCTGGATTTCAACCTGGAACTGATGACCATCAAACTATCGTCTTACCAAGGCACGGCATCCACCGGCAACATCCGCGAGATTACCGGCATCAGCGGCAATGTCAAAGGACGGCGCGTCATCATCGTGGAGGACATAGTCGATACAGGCAACACCATCGTTTACCTGCGCAAAAAACTGATGGACGAAGGCGCCTCCGACATTACGATCTGCACTATGCTGCTCAAGCCGGACGTTTACCGCCAGGAACTGAAACTGGATTATGTGGCACGCGAGATTCCGAACAAATTCGTGCTCGGCTTCGGGCTGGATTTCAACGAACTCGGCCGCAACCTGAAAGAACTTTACGTATTGGCTGAATAAACTATAGAACTATGAAATACTTCATTCTCTTCGGCCCTCCGGGCGCAGGTAAAGGCACTCAGGCCGCAATGATGGTTGACAAATACAACTTCCGCCACGTCTCGACGGGCGATCTGCTGCGCCGCGAGATCAAGGCCGGCTCACCGCTCGGCCTCCAGGCAAAGGAACTGATCGACAAGGGCCTGCTCGTCCCGGACAATATCGTCGAGGATATGATCCGCCTCGAGATCGAGCAGCACCCCGACGTCGCAGGTTTCCTGCTCGACGGATTCCCGCGCACGACATCTCAGGCCGAAGACCTGGACAGTATGCTCGGCGCGCGCGGCGAGGAAATCACCACCGTCATTTCAATCGTCATCGACGATGAGATGGTCAAGGAGCGCATCCGCCACCGCGCGATGATAGAGAACCGCCAGGACGATATGGACGACGCAACCATCGCCAACCGTATCGCAACGTATCACCAGAAGACCGAGCCCGTCATCAACTATTACAAGAAGGCCGGCAAGTACAATGAAATTTATGGTGTAGGTGCCATCGACAGCATTTTCGAGCGCATCTGCAAACTTGTGGACAAGTTCTGACAACCCCCAAAAACCACAGATATGAGGAAATGGCTGCACAACCTGCTTAAAGGAGCATCGCTGACCACGGCCCTGTTCATCTTTCAGGCCTGCTACGGGACTCCGTACGATTATGACTTCCAGTCCGAGACATTGATATTCAACGTCAAGGATGCCGAGACCGGCGAACCCATCACCGGGGTTAACCTTCAGATGCGTTTCCCCCAGAACGGCGGAAACGAGTGGCGTGAAGTCGGAACGACTGATGCAGACGGCAAGGTATGCTCACATCTTACGTTCCGCATCGAATCCATTCCGGTACCCGAGTACCGTTTCGAGCATCAGACAAATGCCTATCAGGTGAAGGATACGGTCATCACCGACATCACCACCCGCCCGATTGACATCCTGCTGAAGAGCAACAACTGATGAATCCGTTCCTATTCAGGCTGTTCCGCGACAGCGAGATACGCCTGCACGAACTCTCTTATCTGTTCTGGGAGTGTACTACACGCTGCCAACTTCACTGCCGCCACTGCGGCAGTGACTGTTTTATGGAAAGCCGCGACAAGGATATGCCGCTGGAGGACTTTCTGGGCGTGCTGGACACCATTCCGGTCAAGGACCGGCCGAAGGAATTTACGGTGGTGCTGACCGGCGGAGAACCCCTGCTAAGGCCCGATATAGCGGAGGCTGGTGCC
>CAMZIP010000023.1 GCA_947307265.1 uncultured Bacteroidales bacterium
TATAAATATGCTCCTGAATTTCATATACCGCAAATATAATTATTTCTTGAAAACGAAATAGACCGCCGCTATCAGGCAGAGGAACGCGTAAATGTGGTTGACGTTGAGTTTGCCTGTCTTGAAAACGAACGTGGTAATCAGCGTGAAGACGAGCAGGGTCATCGCTTCCTGAATGATCTTGAGCTGCATCAGGGAGAACGGACCTCCGTTTTCGATAAAGCCGATGCGGTTGGCGGGAACCATCGCGCAGTACTCGAAGAAGGCGAGCAGCCAGCTGAAAACGATGACTCCGAATACGCCCCAGCCGGAGAAGACCTTGGGTACGCCGAATTTCAGATGGCCGTACCAGGCGAAGGTCATCATCACGTTGGAGACTATCAGCAGTCCGATTGTAATAAACCCTTTACCCATTTCAGAGGCAATAATAATCGATCATAAGGTTGATGGCGCGCTGGCATACGGGACAGAACGCGGGTGCGGTATTGTTCTTCATACGGCACTCGTAGTACGGCCTCCAGATGCCTTTGGCGGAATATCCGCCGCCCTCGAAAAGTCCGGTTACGTTCTTGTATTTCGGATCGTTCGGGGTGGGGACGGGAGTGCCCGGCTCGATCATATCCTTCCATTTCGACGCGAAGTCGGCCTGGGTGGTGATATTCGGCTCCCAAGGCTCCACGCCGGCGGGATAAGTATCCTGATAAGCAACGTCGCTCGTGTAGTATTCGTCCGCAAGACCCGCGAAACTGTGTCCGAATTCGTGCGGGAATACCGCCTTGACGGCCGGATGGTCCGCCGTGCTGAGCGCGTAATAGTTGTAGATGCCTCCGCCGCCGTATTTGCCGTGATTGACAATGATATATAGGGCATCGTGCGGCACTGCCGAAGCAATCTGCGCGATGCGACGGTGGTCAGGCGCCGTGAGGTAACGGTCAATGCGGAAAGTATAGAAGTTGGAGGCGGCCACGGTGTTGCGCCAGATATCCTCGTGAGGAATATCGGTGCCGCTTTCCTCCGAAACGCTTTCGACTATCCAGACGTTGAAGTCCGATTTGCGCGAGCGGAACGGCTCGAGTTCGAACAGATAGCCCGAGAGGCGCTCTGCGTCGGCGCGGAACTTCTCCATCTCGGCTTCGGTATAACCTTCGGCGATGATGCAGAGGTCAACGTGGTTCTCGACGGGGCCGTTATCCAGTATTTTGCTGAATTTGAAATTGTTCTCGCTGCCGCGAGTGATCAGTTTGTCGGCGGGATCCACCTCGAAAGAGAGCATTTCGCTGCGTTTGCCGGTGAAACGGTCGCGGCCTGTAACCACAACCTTGACGGGCATTTTCGGGAACGGAATCCAGACCGAATTGGTGAACGCCTTGTTGACCGTTTCAGCCTCTTCGGTGGTGCACCATTCCTCGAAGAGCGAATTGAAACCGCGCTTGAAGATGAGTTTGCCGTCAGTCGTATAGACGTCGGTGGTATAATGACCAAAGTCGAACGGAGGTATCAACTGCGTGCGCGCGCCGGACCAGCAGGGCTCATATACGAGTTCTTCGAGAAAAGCCTGCTGATGCTGGGAGTTGCCCGCCAGAATCAGGTCAATCCGAAGCCTTTCGCCGGTGAAATACCGGTCGAAATCCGTTTTTTTGCCTTCTGCCGTCAGTGTGGCGGCGATGAGCAAGACTATAGTCAGTAACCGTTTCATTAAAGTTTGCGCTTGATTTCGACGATCTGGTATGCCTCGATAACGTCGCCTACCAGGACGTCATTGTAACTCTCGATATTCAGACCGCAGTCGAAACCGGCGGCGACTTCCTTGACGTCATCCTTGAAACGCTTGAGCGAACCCAGCGTACCGGTGTGGATGACGATACCGTCACGGATGACGCGTACCTTGCTGTTGCGGGTGATCTTACCTTCCTTGACCATACAGCCGGCGATGGTACCGACCTTGGAGATGCGGAAGATCTCGCGGACCTCGACGGTAGCGGTGACTTCCTCTTTCTCTTCAGGTGCAAGCATACCCTCGATACCGCTCTTGACCTCGTTGATGGCATCGTAGATGACGGAGTAGAGGCGGATTTCGATCTGTTCCTTCTCGGCCATCTTCCTGGCGTTCATACTTGGACGTACCTGGAAGCCGATGATGATGGCCTCTGAAGCCTCGGCCAGCAGAACGTCGCTCTCGGAGATCTCTCCAACTGCCTTGTGGATGACGTTCACCCTTACTTCCTCGGTAGAGAGCTTGATCAGGGAATCGCTGAGAGCCTCGATAGAGCCGTCCACGTCTCCCTTGACGATGATGTTGAGTTCCTTGAAGTTGCCCAGTGCGATACGGCGGCCGATCTCTTCGAGGGTGATGTGAGTCTGGGTCTTGATGCCCTGGATGCGGATAAGCTGCTCGCGCTTGTTTGCGATTTCGCGGGCTTCCTTTTCATCCTTGAGGATGTTGAGCGTATCACCTGCGGTCGGTGCGCCGTTAAGGCCGAGGATCGAGACAGGAGTCGAAGGACCGGCCTCGGTAATCTTCTGTCCACGTTCGTTGAACATAGCCTTGACGCGGCCGGTAAAGCAGCCTGCCAGCATCACGTCGCCCACGCGGATAGTGCCGTTCTGCACGAGCACGGTAGCCAGATATCCGCGGCCCTTGTCGAGCGAAGACTCGATGACGCTGCCGACGCCCGGCTTGTTGGGGTTGGCCTTCAGGTCGAGGAGGTCTGCTTCGAGCAGCACCTTGTCGAGAAGCTGATCGACGTTGATACCCTTCTTCGCCGAAATCTCCTGGCACTGGTATTTGCCGCCCCAGTCTTCGACGAGAATGTTCATATTTGCCAGCTGCTCCTTGATCTTGTCGGAGTGAGCGCCGGGCTTATCGATCTTGTTGATTGCGAAAATCATCGGAACGCCTGCAGCCTGCGCGTGGTTGATAGCCTCGATGGTCTGCGGCATAACCGCGTCGTCGGCAGCCACGATGATGATTGCAAGGTCAGTTACCTTCGCACCGCGGGCACGCATTGCGGTAAATGCTTCGTGACCAGGGGTATCGAGGAACGTGATGCGGCGTCCGCCGGGCAATTCGACGTTGTATGCGCCGATGTGCTGGGTGATACCGCCGGCCTCACCTGCGATGACGTTGGTGTTGCGGATGTAGTCGAGCAGGGAAGTCTTACCGTGATCGACGTGACCCATAACCGTCACGATAGGCGGGCGGGGGAGCAGATCCTCTTCGCTGTCAACCTCTTCTTCGACTGCGCCCTGAATCTCTGCCGTGACGAATTCGATCTTGTAACCGAATTCCTCTGCGACGAGGACGAGGGCCTCGGCATCGAGGCGCTGGTTGATGGAGACCATCAGACCAAGGTTCATACAAGCCTCGATAACCTTCGTCACCGGGGTATTGTTCATCAGGATTGCAAGTTCGTTGACCGTAACAAACTCGGTCACCTTGAGCACGTTGCTCGTAAGTTCCTGCATCTCCTGCTCTTCCTGCATCTTGAGGGAGATTTCCTCACGCTTCTCGCGGCGGTGCTTCGAACTCTTGGTCTTGCCCTTGCCTTCGATCATACGTGCGTAAGTCTCCTTGATCTGCTTCTGGACTGCATCCTCATCCACTTCGTTGCGGATAGGCTTGTAGCGGTCCTTCTTGTTGCCGCGGCCGTTGTCCTTGCCGCGGTTGTTGTCGTTGCGGCGTTCCGCTTCGCGCTGGTTGCTGCCGCCTGCGTGGTTGATGTCAACCTTTGCGGGGCCGCCCTTCTTGATGCGCTCGCGCTTGCCCTTGTCTTTCTTGGAATCGGCGGAAGGCTTGCGGTCAAACTGTGAGAGGTCGATGGTACCCGCGATCTTGGGACCGGCGAGTTTCTCGACGCGAGTCTCGATGTGTTCGGGAACGGAGGGGCGTTCGGGCTCTTTCCTGGGAGCTTCGGGAGCCTCTTTCACCTCCTTCTCCGGTGCTGTCTTGACGGGTTCTTCGACCTTCGGTGCAGGCTTTTCTTCCTTTTTGACCGGTTCTTCCTTCTTTGCGGGTTTTACCGGGTTGAGGTCAATCTTGCCGACTACCTTGAGGTCTGACTTCTTGGCAGGTTCTTCCTTTGCAGGCTTCTCGGCCTTCGGTGCCTCTGCAGGCTTTTCAGCCGGTGCGGGCTTCGCCTCTACGGGTTTCTCCGCAGGCTTCGGTGCAGGTTTCTGCACGGGCTTTTCAGGCTCGGCCTTCTCTTCCTTGTGCGCGTGTCCGGCATTGGCCAGGGTATTGGTCTTGATGAGAAGTGCGCCACTGTCTTCTTCCTCTTTCTCGTGAACGTGCTCCATCTCGGTTATTTCCTTGACCTTGAGCGAGATTTTCTTGGACTGCTCCTTGATCTTCTGCTCCTTGCTGAATTCTTCTGCAATCAGGTCATAGACGTTGCCGTCCACCTTCTTGTTGATGTCGGAGACATCCACATCTACTTTCTTTTTCTTGAGGAATTCTGCCAGTGTCGACTGGCCGATATTGAACTCCTTCAATATCTTGCTGATTCGGATACTTGCTTCTGCCATATTTTGCTCCCTTTATGTTGACAATTATTCGATAATCGGACTTATTATTCGCCTTCTTCGTCTTCAAATTCCGAACGGAGGATTTTGCAGACGTCTTCGACTGTTTCTTCTTCCAGATCGGCGCGCTTTGCGATTTCGTTGACCGGCAATGCGAGTACGCTGCGTGCGGTATCGCATCCGATGCCCTTGAGTGCGTCTATGATCCACTGCTCGATTTCATCGCTGAATGCGTCCAGCAGCACGTCATCTTCCTGCTCCTCTTCGTCTGTCTCGCGATAGACGTCGATTTTGTAATCAGTCAGCATACTTGCCAGCTTGATGTTGCTGCCGTTCTTGCCGATTGCGAGTGAAACCTCTGACGGCTTGAGATATACGCGGATCTCGCGGGTATCGTTGTGGATTTCGATGGACGAAATCTTGGCCGGGTTGAGGGCGCGGGAGACGAGCAGCTGGATGTTGGAGGTCCAGTTGATCACGTCGATGTTCTCGTTGCGGAGTTCGCGGACGATGCCGTGTATACGTGAACCCTTCACGCCGACGCAAGCGCCGACCGGGTCGATGCGGTCGTCATAGGACTCGACAGCCACCTTTGCGCGTTCGCCGGGGATGCGGACCACCTTCTTGATGGTGATCAGGCCGTCCAGGATCTCAGGTACTTCCTGCTCGAAAAGCCTCTCGAGGAATACGCTGGAGATACGCGACAGGGTGATGACCGGAGTATTGTTCTTCATCTCCACGCTGGAAATGACGGCCTTGACCGTATCTCCCTTGTGGAAGAAATCGGTCGGAATCTGCTCGGTGCGGGGCAGGACGAGTTCGTTATTGTTCTCATCCTTGACCAGGACTTCCTTCTTCCAGGCCTGATAAACTTCGCCGACGATGACCTCGCCGACCTTGCCTTTATAGAAATTATAGAGATTGGCTTTCTCGATATCCATAATGCGGCCCGAGAGGTTCTGCCTCAGGTTGAGGATACCGCGGCGGCCGAAGTCTTCCAGGTTTATCTTTTCGGTGAAATCCTCGCCGACTTCGAATGAATCATCGGTCTTGCGTGCCTCTTCGAGTGAAATCTCGGTCGCAGGGTTCTCGACTTCCTCTACGACCGTGCGGGTGCGCATAATGACGAAGTCACCCTTATCGACGTTGGTAATCACTTCGAATATCGCGTCTTCGCCGTACATCTTGGCCAGCTGGGCCTTGAATACGTCTTCCATAACGCTCATCATAGTGAGGCGGTCGATGTTTTTCTGTTCTTTGAATTCAGTGAAAGAACTGTTGAGATTGGTAACGTCCATTTTGTGTTATTGTTTTTGTATTGATTATTCTTCATCTTCATCCTGCGGCTTGGGGCGCACTCCCGTACTGCTGACGGTGAGGGAGAAATCCTCCTTCTCGCGGTCCAGGCGCGACTCGATGTAGCGGCTGAGCTCTACGCAGTCATCGATGCATACGCTGCCGCCCTCGCGGGTGATAAAAACCATTATATCATTGTCCTTGCTGACGCGGGCCTTGACGAAAGTAAGGTCGGTCTGCTTCAGGTAATCGGCCGCTATGGCGGCAATCTGTTCCTTTGTAATCATACTTGCTTTTATGATATAACAAAAGGGTGCCCCGGGGGCGCCCTTCACATCTTCATCTTTCAACCCTGCAAAAATACCTCTTTTTGGCCTAAATAACAAATAATTCGGCACATTTTGTGCTCCGGCCTTGAATATTCGGCCAAAAACAACCATTTTTGTACCGCAAGATGAAGAAAAAGATTTCCATTTCGGCCCGAGAGATAGCAGAACGCTTCGGCGGCGAGATATCCGGCAATCCGGATGTCACCGTTTCTGCTCCCGCACGCATCGAGAGCGGTCGCCCCGGCACCATCTGTTTCCTCGCCAATCCCAAATACGAGCATTATATCTATTCCTGCAAGGCGGATATTGTTCTGGTCAACAGGGATTTCCAGCCCAAAGAGGCTGTCTCCGCCACTCTCGTTCGCGTAGATAATGCCTATTCTGCGGTGGCCGACCTTCTGGCCTGGTTCCAGCAGCTTCAGCGCAGCAACCGCGGAGGCAACCGTTTCCGCGCCAGGCTGCTTCCCAACCGCCATATTTCCTGCTCGGCGCGCATCGGACGCGGCACCCGCATTTACCCGATGGTATATATCGGCGAAAATGTGAAAATCGGACGCGACTGCATCCTTTATCCGGGCGTCAAGGTTTATTCCGGCTGCGTAATCGGCGACCGCTGCATCCTGCACGCAAATGCCGTCATCGGCGCGGACGGATTCGGTTTCGCACCCGATGCCGAAGGCCGTTACTCCAAGATTCCCCAGACGGGCAACGTTTTGATAGGCAATGATGTCGAGATAGGCGCTGGTACGACTGTGGACCGTTCAACGATGGGTTCGACCATCATTCACGACGGAGTCAAGATAGACAATCTCTGTATGATAGCCCACAATGTCGAGATAGGGGAGCATACCGTTATGGCCGGCCAGTCCGGTATCGCAGGCTCCACCAAGGTCGGTGCACATTGCGTCATCGCAGGTCAGGTGGGCATCGTAGGCCATCTTGTGATTACGGACCATACCACGATTGCGGCACAGGCTGGAGTCACCGGCGATGTCTCTGAAGAGGGACGCACTCTGTTCGGTTCGCCTGCAATCGACCATCGCGAATATCTCCGCGCATACGCACTGTTCCGTTCCAACGCACGTAAGAAGAAATAATGAATCAGCATACCATCAAGTCCGCCTGCATTTTCAAGGGAAAGGGCCTTCACGGAGGCCTTCCCGTGACTATGACGGTGGAACCGGCAGCCCCCGGAACCGGAATCGTGTTCTATCGCACCGACCTGGGCGGGGCGGAGGTACGGCTTTGTCCGTCCTCTGTCGCTTCGACTGACCGCAGCACCGCTCTCGCAGAAGGCGAGGCCAAGGTAGTGACGGTCGAGCACCTGCTTTCCGCATTTTCCGGACTCGGCATAGACAATGCCGCAGTGCGCCTGGATGCCCCGGAACTGCCGATTCTCGACGGCAGCGCATATCTCTATGTGAAGGCATTTCTCGAGGCCGGAATAGTCGGGCAGGATGCGCCGCGCCGCTTTGCAGTCCTTCCCGGACCGTTCGAATACCGCGACGAGGCTTCCGGTTCTGTGATCCGGATGACGCCCTGCGACCGCTTCGAGGCCGAAGTAACGGTGCATTATGACAATATTGCGCTGCTGCAGGAGATGAAGGCCGAATTTGCATCGACCGATGATTATGCCTCCCAAATTGCGCCCTGCCGTACTTTCTGCCTGCTGAGCGAGGTCGAGTTTCTGATGCAGAGGGGCCTGATCCGAGGCGGAGACCTCGGCAACGCTCTGGTCGTCGTTGACTGTATGCCTGATGCGCAGCGCCTTGCCCGCCTTCAGGAGTTCTTCGGCATTCCGACTCTCCAGGCTTCGCAAAACGGCTATCTCGATAATGTAAAACTGCACTTCACCAACGAATGTGCACGACATAAAATCCTCGATCTGATGGGCGACCTGATGCTGCTGTCGCGCCCCCTGAAGGCCCGTGTTGAGGCATTCAAGCCGGGACATCGCGTCAACGCAGCCGCAGTTACCGCCCTTGTCAGACAATATCCACAGATGTTATGAATTCGATGAGTTTCATTCACCCGGAAGCGAAGATCGGTGCCAATGTCGAAATCGGCCCGTTCTGCTACATTGACAAGAACGTCGAAATCGGCGACGGCTGCCGGATCGGTCCTCACGCCACGATTTTCGAACACGTCCGCCTCGGCCGCGACTGCCAGGTATGGCCCGGAGCCGTGCTTGGAGGCGTTCCGCAAGATCTGAAGTTTGAAGGAGAGGAGAGTTATGTCGAAATCGGCGACCGCAACGTCATCCGCGAGTGTGTCACCATCAACCGCGGTACTGCCGCGAGCGGCAAATTTACCACCCGCGTGGGCAGCGACAACCTCATAATGTGCTACGTGCATATCGCGCACGACTGCTGCATCGGCAATCATTGCATCATTTCAGGCAAGGCCGGACTTGCAGGGGAAGTGGATATAGATGACTGGGCAATCATCGGCGGAGGCGCGCTGCTGCACCAGTTTACCCATATGGGAACGCACTCGATGCTCGGCGGCGGTTGCATCCTGACCAAGGATGTGCCCCCGTATGCGCTTGCTGGCCGCAATCCCGTTGCCTTTGAAGGTGTCAATCTGGTTGGCCTGCGCCGTCGTGGTTTCACCCACGAGCAGATTGAGGAGATCCGCCGGATTTACAAGATTATCTACAATGACGGCCTGAACGTCTCGGATGCCTGCCGCGTGGTTGACCAGACCATCGACCAGAGCGAACTCCGTGATGTCATTCTCTCATTCGTACGCGGTTCTTCGCGCGGCATAATCCGTTAGTTATGTCCCTTTTTCCGCAGACGGTACTGACGACGGCCTACTTCCCTCCGGTGGAGTATTTCTGGGCCATCGCAGCCTCCGATGCGGTTTATATCGAACAGCACGAGACATATCAGAAGCAGTCTTACCGCAGCCGTTGCAGGATTTTTGCGACGGGCGGAGTGGAGACGCTAAGCATCCCCGTACTCTGCGCCGCAACCCACAAGATGCCGGTGCGCGACGTGCGGATTGACTACAACGATCCGTGGCTGATGCGCCACAAACGGGCGTTGGAGGCTGCATACAATTCTTCCGCATTTTTCGCCTACTACCGCGACGAACTGTATGCCGTACTGGACCGCCGCGAGCCGTTTCTCTTCGACCTAAATATGCGCCTGCTGGAGGTGCTGCTCAGGATGACCGGCCTGCGCCGGGAAATCCGCCT
This sequence comes from uncultured Bacteroidales bacterium, assembly GCA_947307265.1. GTDB lineage: Bacteria > Bacteroidota > Bacteroidia > Bacteroidales > UBA932 > Cacconaster. The sequence goes on from CAMZIP010000023.1 coordinate 9,346, forward strand.
CACGGACCATTACGAGCCGGATGCCGGACCGGGCGATTTTCGCGCACGCATCCAGCCCAAATATCACGGAGAATCGCTTCTGAGCGAATATAAAAAAGAGAAGACCTATTTTCAGGTCTTCTCCGCAGGGGCTTCTTTCATCCCCAATCTTTCGGTCATCGACCTCCTCTGTGCAGAGGGGCCGGATGCCATTTCATATCTTCTTTAGAAGCGGATTGCAACAGATGCCAGGAACTTGTTGATGTTCTGGCGGTCCACGTAAGTCGTAGGGCCTGTCATTCCGTCATATCCGTCGAAGCACTGGAATGAGTAGTCCTGCTTCGAGAGGCAGCGCTGGTAAGCCAGGTCGAGAGTTACGTTCGTGCCGAGCAGGAATCCAAGACCGCAGGAGAAATACCTGAGTTTAGGATACTCGAAACTGCCGAGCGTGCCGGGGCTTGAGTGGCGTGCATAGCCAAGACGGAGAGCGGTGTTGCCGAGCCACTGCTCGAAACCGATACGCAGCGAGCCGGCACCCTTGAAACTGTTCTGGATGGTGCTGTTGTCGGCAGCGAAAGGCACCATATTCCGGTTCTCGTCAGCCATTCTCATCTTGCCGTAACTTGCACGTTCGTAGTCGAAACTGAGAATCGTGCTGATGCCTACGAATGCCGCACCGAGGCCCCAGCGGCCGGGAGACTTGACCGAATAGGTAAAGTTGCCGACGGGGGAGCTGTTGTAGTACGAATCTTCTACGAAATTCGTCTGCATACTGCGCTGCCAGTTGTCCGTGAGGCTGTACCAGGTCGGAGTCTGATAGGTGAGACCGAATCTAAGGTGCGACGTAGGAGCGAAAATGGCGCCGAACTTGACGTTCATTCCGGTTCCGGTGGTGCGCTGCCAGTAGTTGGATGTCATCGACATAAACGAGTTGAGCGTCTTTGCGTCAGTCGAAGCCTCCTCGGTGAAATACTCGTCCATAACATACTCGACGCTGTGCATATTGCTATTAGCGCCGAGGTACAGCCTGTCGCTTACATTCATACCGAGGTTGAAGGAGAATTCCTGGATGCCGCCGGTAGTGCGCGACTGATAATTGTTGAACAGCGTGCCTGCCAGGTGGGGATAACCGTCTTTACCGAGATATTCCGTAGCGGTGATGTAACTGTTTTCGAGGTCTTCACGAGGGTTGATGCCATAACTGTCCCACGCAAGGATTGCGTTCCAGGGCAGGTTGCTGTCATAATAGGGCTCGTAAGTATCGGTCTTCGTCAGGTCTGCCTGATTGACGCCTTCGATGCTTGCGGCAATCGAGCCGAGCATAGTCGTAGCGTTATTGTAGCCGTATGCCGAGATACTGCTGTCGAAACTCTTGATACGGTTGGCGGTAAAACCGAGGATGACGTTGAACGTATTGCCGTAGTCGCGGACATAGATCGGAGCGACAAATCCTGCGCTGGAGAGAACGCCGCGGGTGGCGCTGTCCTTATACTTGTTGCCGAAATAAGTGGTCTTCGAACCCGTGTTGAGAATGCCGGGCGTGATGGAAAACTCCATATAGCGGTAGAGACCCGATGCGGCAGGGTTGATCGACATTGCTCCGACATCACCGCCGAGTGCGGTAAATGCGTTGCCCATTGCGATCGTGCGTGCCGAACCTTCGTAGTCGTAACGCGAGAAGAGAATTGCATCTGCCGGGCCCTGAGCGAAGAGCGGCATCGTCATCAGGGCTGCACCGATTATAGTAAGAATCTTTTTCATTTTCGCTTTCAATATCTTAAAAATGTAAGACTTCAGTGTTGAGGGTTACCTGCGGCCGCCGTGGCTGCTGCCGGAACTGCTCGAAGAACTGCTGCTGCGACCGGAACCGCTGCCGGAACTGAAACCGCTACTGCTACTGCTGCTGCGTCCGCTGCTGTAGCTGCTGCCACTGGAGTAACTGCCCGAGCTGCTGCTGGAACTGCCGCGACGGTTGCCGCTGTAACTGTTGGAACTGCCGGAGTTGCCCGATCCGCTGCCGGAAGAACGGAGCGATGAACTGTAACTCGTGCCGGTGTTGCCGCGTCCGCGCTGTCCGGAATACGAACTGTTCTGCGTGGTGGTGCGCTGTGTGGAAGCCGCTCCGCTGTCCCTGCGTCCGGTAGTGGTGCCGCGATAACCGGGGGTCGAAGCACTGCCGTCCGAACGGCGTCCGCTGTACCATCCGCCGGTCTGGCCGTGTCCGGGCTTATGACCGGGGTTGTGGCCGGGGTCGAATCCGCCGGGGTGGTGCGGGTGGTGATGATGGTGGTAGTAAGGCCAGCCGTAAGAACCGTAATACCAGCTGCCGTACCAGGGGTCATACCAGCTGTACCACGGGTCGTACCAACTGTAGTACCAGGGCGAATACCAGTTCGAACGCCAGGAGTAACGGCCGTACCACGGCGAATAATACGAGGAGGTGTACCAGGGATTCCAGGTGTAATAGCCGTCCCAGTAGTTGCCGTAGTCATATCCGTAATTGTAAACGTACTGGTACGTGGGATTGTCGAAACGGGTGAGCAATTCCTCGTAAGAGACGCCTTCACGGATGGTGGCGTTGCCGTTGCGGTCGATGATGATGCGGTCTCCAGCATCAGTCGTAGCGTAGATGAGACCGTCACGGTTGGTTATCACGGTCTCGGTGTATTCGTTGCCGTAGGGAGAGACCGAACGATCCGTGTATATGGTGGTGCGGACCGTACGTCCGGGACGGTAATAGATGCCATCCCGATAACCGGAGGATGTCTGGTAACTGGAGAAGCAGGAAGTGGCTGTCACCAGTACGAGAGACAATGCAAGATAAGTGAGTTTGTTTTTCATTTTTACCTCCTTTGTCACTAAGTTTTTATAATTTTGCGACTGACAACAAAAATAACAACATTTATACCAATTTCAAATAAAATGGCAAAAGAGATAGATAACAAAGAGGTTTCCAACCGCGAAGAAGATTATTCCAAATGGTATAACAACCTTGTCGTAAAGGCCGATCTGGCCGAGCAGTCGGCCGTGCGCGGATGTATGGTCATCAAGCCGTACGGATATGCCATCTGGGAGAAAATGCACGACGAACTGGACCGTATGTTCAAGGAGACGGGCCACGTGAACGCGTATTTTCCGCTGTTCATCCCCAAGTCGTTCCTGAGCCGCGAGGCAGAGCACGTCGAGGGTTTCGCGAAGGAATGCGCCGTAGTGACGCATCATCGTCTGAAGGTGTCTGATGACGGCAAGGGCGTGGTGGTCGATCCCGATGCCCGCCTCGAAGAGGAACTTATCGTCCGTCCTACCTCCGAAACCATTATCTGGAATACGTACAAGAACTGGATCAAGTCCTGGCGCGACCTGCCGATCCTGTGCAACCAGTGGGCGAACGTCGTCCGCTGGGAGATGCGCACGAGGCTGTTCCTCCGCACGGCAGAATTCCTCTGGCAGGAAGGCCACACGGCTCACGCAACCCGTGAAGAGGCTGTCGAAGAGGCTCAGAAGATGGTGCACGTCTATGCCGATTTCGCCCGCCGTATGATGGCTATGCCGGTGGTCGTGGGCGTAAAGAGCGAGACCGAACGTTTCGCAGGCGCGCTTGATACCTATACCATCGAGGCAATGATGCAGGACGGCAAGGCACTCCAGGCCGGCACGTCCCATTTCCTCGGACAGAATTTCGCAAAGGCGTTCGACGTTCAGTTCGCCAACAAGGAAGGTAAACTCGAATACGTCTGGGCTACGTCCTGGGGCGTTTCGACGCGCCTGATGGGTGCGCTGATTATGACGCACAGCGACAATAACGGACTCGTGCTTCCTCCGGCACTGGCTCCTGTCCAGGTCGTGATGGTGCCTATTTACAAGACAGAAGAGGAACTTGCCCAGATTGTCGGCCGTATGAACGAACTCAAGGCTCAGATGACCGCGAAGGGCATTTCCGTCAAGATAGATGACCGCGACAACCTCCGTCCCGGCTTCAAGTTCGCAGAATGGGAGCTCAAGGGTGTTCCGGTGCGCATCGTGATAGGTCCTCGCGACCTGCAGAACGGTGTCGTCGAGCTTGCCCGCCGCGATACTATGGAGAAGGAATCCGTACCGCAGGAAGGTCTTGCAGAGCGCGTCGAGGGCCTGCTCAAGGCTATCCAGCAGAACCTCTACGACAAGGCTGCCGCATTCCGCGAGGCAAATATCCGCCGCGTGGATACCTGGGACGAGTTCAAGACCGAGATCGAGAAGGGCGGTTTCCTGCTCTGCCACTGGGACGGCACTCCCGAGACCGAAGAGAAGATCAAGGACGAGACCAAGGCCACAATCCGCTGCATCCCTCTGGACAGTTTCGTCTGCGAAGAGGAAGGCAAGTGCGTCTATTCCTGCCGTCCGTCACACCGCCGCGTGATTTTCGCCCGCGCATACTAATCGAAAAGGCAATGAAAAAGATTCTGACACTCTTTTCAGCGCTGTTGCTGGCAGTTTCGGTTTTCGCACAGGAGGCCAAACCCGCCGCAGAGCCAGAATCCAACTGGAAGCGCGGCGTCC
>CAMZIP010000024.1 GCA_947307265.1 uncultured Bacteroidales bacterium
CGACTGCTGCTCATATTGCTCCTGCTTGTTCCGGTGCCGATGATGGCGCAGGAAAAACTGGATATGCAGCATTTTATCTTCGGGCATATCGGGGACAGTTACGAGTGGCATATAACCCATATCAACGAACACGAGATTTCCATTCCGCTGCCCTGCATCGTCATAGACGGCGGGCTGAAGGTATTCCTTTCCAACCGGATGGAAGAAAACGGCTATACCCTCAACGAGAACGGCAAACTGGTGAATGTCTCGACCGGCAAGCGCCCGATCGACCTTTCTATGACCAAAAACGTCGTTGGACTGCTGTTTGACGGCATCTTGCTCGTCGTGCTGATCCTTTGCTGCGCCCGCTGGTACAAGAAGCACGATGCGCTGAAAGAGAAGCCTACCGGCCTCGCGGCGCTGCTCGAGCCGGTTATCGTGATGATTAACGACGACCTTATCAAGGATGCCGTAGGCCCGGAGCACGAGAAGTTCTCGCCCTACCTGCTGACGGCGTTCTTTTTCATACTGATCAACAACCTGATGGGCATCGTGCCCTTCTTTCCCGGCGGAGCCAATATCACGGGCAATATCGCCGTCACTATGGTCCTGGCGCTGTTTACCTTCGGAATGGTGAACTTCCTCGGGGACAAACATTACTACAAGGACATTTTCTGGCCGGATGTGCCTATATTCCTGAAGGCTATCCCCATTATGCCGATCATCGAAATCCTCGGCACCATCACAAAACCGTTCTCGCTGATGGTCCGACTCTTCGCCAATATGCTCGCAGGCCACATTATGCTCCTGAGCGCGGTCAGCGTCATATTCCTGACGGCGAAGATGGGGCCCGTCATCAACGGCTCCCTGACGGTGGTGGCAGCCCTCTTCGGAGTATTCCTCGACGTGCTTGAACTGCTCGTCGCATTCATACAGGCATACGTATTTACAATGCTCTCGGCGCTGTTTATCGGAATGGCGCACCAGGGCCACAAACATCAAGCGCAAACCCATTAAAATTCAATAGTTATGTTACTTTCTACAATGATTCTCGCCGTAGATCTCGCCTTCCTGACAAAGGTCGGCGGCGCAATCGCAGCCGCTATCGTTGCACTGGCTGCAGGACGTGGCATCAGCAAACTCGGTTCGTCGGTTATGGACGCTACCGCACGCCAGCCCGAAGCTGCAGGTGACATCCGTACGACCGCCATCATTATCGGCGCACTCATCGAGGGTGTCTGCCTTTTCGCCGTCATCGTCTGTCTGCTGTCTATTTTCTAACATCGCCGTATGTCCCTTATCACACCTGACTTCGGCTTGTTTTTCTGGATGGTCGTCATTTTCGGCGTCGTCTTCTTCATTCTTGCTAAATTCGGTTTCCCCGTCATCACCAAGATGGTGGACAAGCGCAGCGAGAAGATCGAGAAGTCGCTCGAAAACGCACGCCAGATAGAAATCAGGATGAATGAGACCGCCGCCGAGCAGCGCCAGATACTGGAAGCTGCTCGCAAGGAGCAGGCCGTCATCATCAAAGAAGCCGGAGAAACCAAGAACAAGATTATCTCCGAAGCGAGGGAACAGGCACGCGAAGAGGCCGCAAAAATCCTCTCCGAAGCCCGCGCCCAGATTGCCGCGGAGAAGGAAACGGCACTCAGCGACATCCGTCGCGAAGTGGCGATGATCTCGGTTCAGGTGGCAGAGCAGATCCTGCGCAAAGACCTCTCGAAGGATGCCGAGCAGCAGGAATTTCTGGATAAAATGGTGACTGAAGCAACCCGCGCACGCATCGACTCGTGAACGAAAGCCTCATAAGGACACGGTACGCACGCGCTCTCGTCAAATACGTCCTCGAGAGCGGACGTGGCGAGCAGGTTTGCGCCCAGGCCGAATATCTGGCCGGGGTGATGGCCTCCGTGCCCGATTTGAAGCGAATAATCGCCTCGCGGGACATTGTTTCATCCAGGGAGAAAATATCCGTCCTGCACAAAGCCTTTCCGGATGGAATGGAAGATGCACTGGACCGTTTTCTCCGGCTGCTCGCCGACCACGACCGCATCGATATGCTGGAGGAAATCCTCAGCAATTTCGCGGACCAGTACCGCCGTGCCGTGGGGTTCCGCAACGCTCATCTGCGTATCGCAGTACAGCCTGACGAAACCCTTCTCGACCGCCTGCGCGAACTTGTCCGAAAGCAGACCGGTGACGATGCCCATATCGAGGTAGAAGTGGATCCCGACCTGATAGGCGGATTCATTTTCGACATCGACGACCACATCATCGATACCAGCGTCAGCAGCAGCCTTGAGCGCATACGCGCGCAATTCAACCAAATCAACAGAAGAATCGTGTAATTTATGGCAAATTCGATCAAACCCAGTGAAATCTCCGACGTGCTGCTCAGCCAGCTCCGTGAGATGAAAGACAATTTCCAGTTTGAGGAGATCGGCAAAGTGCTGCAGGTCAGCGACGGCGTGGTCCGCATCTACGGTCTGGACAAGGCCGAAGCGGGCGAACTGCTGGACTGCGGCGGCATCCGTGCAGTCGTGATGAACCTCGAACCGGACAATGTGGGTGCAGTGCTAATGGGTCCTACCGACCCCATCAAGGAGGGAATGATAGTGCGACGCACAGGCCGCATCGCCTCCATCGGCGTAGGAGAAAGCCTCGTAGGCCGCGTTGTGGATCCGCTCGGCACTCCTCTGGACGGCCTGGGTCCGATTGAAGGCGAACTGATGGATATGCCTCTGGAGCGCAAGGCTCCGGGCGTCATATTCCGCCAGCCGGTCACGCAGCCTCTCCAGACAGGTCTCAAGGCCATCGACGCTATGATTCCTATCGGACGCGGCCAGCGCGAACTCATCATCGGCGACCGCCAGACGGGCAAGACCGCCATCGCCATAGACACGATAATCAACCAGCGGGAGAACTTCCTCAAGGGCGACCCCGTGTACTGTATCTATGTGGCAATCGGCCAGAAGGGTAGCACGGTGGCTTCCATCGTCAAGACGCTTCGCGAGCACGGAGCTATGGATTACACGATTGTAGTCGCCGCCACCGCCGCCGATCCCGCCGCTATGCAGTATTACGCTCCGTTTGCAGGTGCCGCCATCGGCGAATACTTCCGCGACACGGGCCGTCACGCCCTGGTGGTCTATGACGACCTTTCAAAGCAGGCAGTGGCATACCGGGAAGTCTCGCTCATCCTGCGCCGACCTTCGGGCCGCGAAGCATATCCGGGCGACATTTTCTACCTGCATTCACGCCTCCTGGAACGTGCGGCAAAGATTATCGACCAGCAGGAAGTGGCCGAGAAGATGAACGACCTGCCGGAAGCTCTGCGCTCAAAGGTGCGCGGTGGCGGCTCACTGACGGCTCTGCCGCTCATCGAAACGCAGGCAGGTGACGTTTCGGCATACATTCCTACCAATGTCATCTCCATCACCGACGGTCAGATCTACCTCGAATCCGCCCTGTTCAACCAGGGTATCCGTCCCGCAGTCAATGTCGGTATTTCAGTCTCCCGAGTCGGCGGCAGCGCACAGGTCAAGCCTATGAAAAAGGTGGCCGGCACGCTCAAGATCGACCAGGCGCAATACGGTGAACTGGAAGCATTCTCGAAGTTCTCTTCGGATCTCGACAAGGTTACCGAAATGGCTCTTGACAAGGGCCGCAAGAACAGCCAGTTGCTGATTCAGCCCCAGTACAGCCCGATGCCTGTCAGCGAACAGGTGGCCATCCTCTACTGTGGCACGCACGCGCTGATGCGCGATATTCCCGTCAGCCGCGTACTTGAATTCCAGGAACTGTTCCTCAACCGCATCCGGGCCGATCATAGCCACGACGTGCTGGAGCCGCTTGCGGCAGGCAAGATGGACGACAGCGTATGCGCCGTCATCGAAAAAGTCGCTGCAGAAGTTATAGCAGGAATGTAACGGATTCGCTATGCCCACCCTGAAAGAAACCAAAAACCGCATCAGTTCGGTACAGAGCACGCTGAAGATTACTTCGGCGATGAAACTCGTGGCCTCGGCCAAGCTGCGCCGTGCACAGAGCGTCATCGAGGGTATGTGGCCGTACGAACGGCAGATATACTCCATCCTCGGCGACCTGCTGGCGATGGAAGGGGTTTCTATGGGAAATTGGGCAGAAGACCGCACCGTCAAGAATGTAAGGATTCTGGCATTTGCCTCCAATTCATCTCTCTGCGGCGCATTCAACGCCAATGTGATCAAACTTGCGCTGGAGACCGCAAGGTCATTCGGCGATGCCGAAGTCAAAATAACAAGTATCGGCCGAAAGATGGCCGATGCTATGCGCAAGACCGGATTCGCCTCAGATGCCGACTATACGCATCTGGCAGAAAAGCCGTCTTACCGCGATGCCGCAGCGCTGGCACAGGAGGTGATGGATGATTTCATCGCGGGCCGCTGCGACCGCGTGGTGCTGGTTTATACGCATTTCGTTTCGGCAGGCAAACAAGTTCCCGTGGCCGAAACCCTGCTTCCGGTCAATCCTTCAAGAATGAACGGCGAAGGCAAGGTGGAAGGCGTGGAGTACATTGTAGAGCCGACACCTCAGGAAGTCCTCGAAGACCTCGTCCCGAAGGCGCTCCGTCTGGCCGTTTACACCGCACTTCTGGACAGCAACGCATCCGAACACGCCGCCCGCACCGTCGCTATGCAGGCCGCTACCGACAACGGCGAAGACCTCCTCGCCGACCTCACCCTCCAATACAATAAATCCCGGCAGCAAAAGATTACTGCCGAGATTCTTGATCTTGCCGGAGGCGTTCAGGAGTAAATCCCGATTGCCTTCGATTAACTGTTCCTGTCTATCGCAGCGTACAATTTTGCGGTAAGCATTTCCGTCTGGTCATCGTAGCCATTGTCGCGCAGGATGGCGAGCACATAGAAGAAGAGCGAAGCCGCATCTTCCATATTCTTGACATCAAGCGACTTTCCGCCGTGACCCTGGCTGCTGAAATAACCAGCCGTTGCAATCAGTTCGTTGAGAATCTTCTCTGAAAGAGCATAACCCTTTTCAGATTCGCCTGCATCGAAGTACAGTTCTGCGAGATGTATGACTGCAATCTCGTTGATCGAACGGAGCCAGGAGAGGCTGTAAGGGAAATTCTTCTCCGGCATAATCTCGACGGCGCGGTCAACCAACTGCACGGCCTTCTCTTTGTCGCCGCGCTCGAGCATCCTGCGTGCGGTATTGACGAAAATATCGCGGATCGGAAGCACTGACGAGAACGTATAGACATTCTGATAGTCATAATAGACATCATCCGAAGCGAAGCAGTCAAGTTTCCACTTGTTCATCAGCATATCATACAGATAGTCGGGATCCATATAGCTGTTCTTGCGCTCCGAACGGATCGGGACCAGTTTGTAGCAGAAACCGCAATACTCCATCCAGTTCTCGAGGCCCATATGGACGTCCGCCGTCTGAATGACCGAATAAATCGGACGGTCCCAGTTGTAATGCGCGAGAATATCGAGGATGATGAGATCCACCTTGCTGATGCGGTCCACGTCGATACTGAGTTCAAGGTAGTCAACGACCTTGTCCATATCCTTCTCGGGCACGATGCCGTACTTGCGGACGTTCTCCTTGTTGACGGGAACTATAATCTTGGTAGCGGGGATGAAATCGGTCTTGCCGTCCTTAAGTTTATACTTCGGGTTGCGGAAAATGTCGATGGCCTCCGATGCGAGGATCGGGCGGTCAATGACGTTGTACACGTACGGGAAGTCATTTGTACCATAGAGATACTGCACCCTGTCGATGGTTATCGGAAGCGGGTCGGACTCATACTGGCGGCGGCGCATCTGGTCGATATACCAGTCGGTGCCGAGCAGCGAAGTATTGACGATACGCACGTCGGTACGCACGCCTTCAACCTCCTGGATATACCAGAGAGGGAACGTATCGTTATCGCCGTGGGTGATGATGAGAGCATTCTTGCCGAGACCGATGAGGCTGTCATAAGCCATATCGCGGGCAGTCGTACGGCCGCTGCGGTCGTGATCGTCCCAGTTCTGGCAGCCCATCAGGACGGGAACTACAAGTCCAAGTGCCGCTGCTGCGGACGCTGCGGCCACCTTGCCTTCCTTGCCCGAAAGCTTCTCGAACATAGATTGCAGCGCCATCACGCCGAGACCTATCCATACGCAGAACATATAGAACGATCCGGCATACGCATAGTCACGCTCGCGCACCTGATAAGGGTTCTGGTTAAGGTAGATGATGATCGCAAAACCTGTCAGCAGGAACAGCAGTCCTGTCACCCAGCTGTTGCGCTCGTCGTGCCTCATCTGGAAGAAAAGACCCATCAGACCCAGGATGAGCGGCAGCAGGAAATAATGGTTCTTGGCTTTATTGTGCGCCAGGATATCAGGAGCGTTCGACTGGTCGCCGAGGCGTGCCTTGTCTATGAAATCGATACCGCACTCCCAGTTGCCGGACCATTTGTCGCCCGGAGTCTGGCCGTGGAAATCATTCTGCCTGCCGGCAAAATTCCACATAAAGTAGCGGATATACATATAGTTGAGCTGATAGTCGAAGAAGAATGCGAGGTTGTCTATCATCTTCGGCATCTGCACGGTCCGTTTCTCGCCGTAAATGGTAACCGACTTGCGGGTCATACCGTGCGTGCAGTACGACTCGTAGAGCGCACGGTCGCGGTCGTCACGCACGTACCACATTCTCGGGAAGAGCATCTTGACCTCTGAAGGATAGCGGGGAACGACGTTTTCAGCCTTATAGTATTTGCCGTCCAGCGGCGTGTAGTAAGGCACGTAATCGACCTCGTAAGGCGAGGTATAGGCCTGGCCGAAGAGGATCGGGGTGCTGCCGTACTGCTCGCGGTTGATGTAGCGCACGAGGGTGTACGGGTTATCCGGCTGATACTCGTTGGTCGGGGTATTTGCGCTTGCGCGAATGATGGTAACCGCGAAGAGCGAATATCCTATCAGGATGGTCGTGAAGCAAAGCAGAATCGTGTGTCCCAACTCTTTCTCTTTCTTGCGCAGCACCTTAAGGCCGAAGAAGCATCCGGTGAGAATGAGAATCATCATCAGCGCCGTACCGGTGTTGAACGGTGCGCCGAGGCCGTTGACGAACAGGCGGTCGATGAACGCCAGGAACTTCGGGACATTGGGGATGATGCCGAAGAGGATAACGCCCAGGATGACTCCGGAAATCGCCATTACGCCCAACAGCCTCCAGAAATTCAGTTTCTTGTTCTTGTTCATCTTGTAGTAGATGATGAACACGATGCCCGGGATAGCAAGCAGGTTGAGCAGGTGCACGCCTATCGAGATACCCATCAGGAAGCTGATGAGCACCAGCCAGCGGTTGTTGTAAGGCTGGCCGTAGCCCTCTTCCCATTTGAGCGCAGCCCAGATAACGACGGCCGTAAAGAGCGAAGACATTGCGTAAACTTCGCCTTCGACCGCTGAAAACCAGAACGTATCCGAGAAGCAGTATGCCAGCGCGCCCACCACTCCGGCTCCGAAAATGCCTATGGCAGAGCCGCGCGTCATCATACGGCCGCGTTTTTCATTCAGCCTGCGACCGAAATGCACGATGGTCAGGTACAGGAAGAAAATGGTCAGTGCCGAGCAGAGCGCACTCATCGCATTGACTGCGACGGCTGCGTGGTCCTTGTCGGTAAAAAGCGTGAAAATGCGGGCGAATATGTTGAAAGACGGGTTTCCCGGCGGGTGACCGACTTCCAGTTTGTATGATGATGCAATAAACTCACCGCAGTCCCAGAAACTTGCCGTCGGCTCGATCGTGGACAGATAGACTATCGACGAAAGCGCCAGGACAATTATCGAGATTATGCGGTTGGTACGCGTAAAAAGTTTCTTATCCATAAGCGATATTGTGCGTAATGTACAAAATACAAATATATCAAATTGTTTCGTAACTTTGTACAAATTCATTCAAGCAGATGAAACCATCCAACGATTGGAAAAGCCGACTCGGAGTGGTCTATTCGACCAATCCCGACTTCGCCTACGACGGCGGCGATGAACCTCAGGAGGTTACGCTTCCGCCGGAGAAGCAGCGGCTGGTGGTCGCCATAGACCGCAAAGGCCGTGCCGGCAAACAGGTCACGCTCGTCACGGGATTCGTCGGCACGGATGAAGACCTGGCCGGACTGGCCCGTATGCTGAAGAGCAAATGCGGTGTCGGCGGCAGCGCAAAAGACGGCGAGATTATCATTCAGGGCGATTTCCGCGACCGCGTGGTCTCCCTTCTCCAAGCCGAAGGCTATAAAGCGAAACGTGGCAATTAATGATATCGGAAGATACCATACAGGACCTCTGGTCGGGCAGTGTCCCTGCACTCAGCCAGATACCGGGCAAAGCGGTAACTGCCGTCGATAACGGCATACCGGTCATCATTGCCCTGCTGGCGCTTCTGGCCCTCATTCTCCTGCACCGACACGTACTGCAGGCGATCAGCGGCTCGATGCTGATAATGACCTCCGGCGTCCGGCGCAAGACGGTATTTTCGGATCTCGGCTACCGTTCATCAGCCATTATGGCGGCGGTAACGCTGATTCCGCTCTATGCCTATGTTCTGGCAAGATGCGGCGCAAGTCACCTGTCATTTTTCGCAACGCTCGGATTGACAGTCGCTTATCTTGCATATCATCCCGTCGCAATCTATCTCTCCGGCAGCCTTCACCGGATTTCCGGCACGCGCGACATTATTTTCCTGCACCGTGCAGCTTCGATTATGATGATGATCGTTTCTCTTCCGGCCCTGCTGCTTGCCTGGATATTCCCCTCCGCCATTCCTACACTCCCCGGAATATGGCTTGCGCTGGCGGCAGGAGTCTGTCTCATACCCTATTGGGTTACGGCCGGAAAAATGAAAGAATCACTCGGATTTTCTAAAGTTTTCATCTTTTTATATCTTTGCGCCCTCGAATGTTTGCCGTTGGCAGTCATTCTCAAAATATTTTTAAGCTAGTCCGATGGACAACAAAAAGATATTAATCGCTCAACCTGCACCTCCGTCCGGCAATTCGCCGTACTCGGATCTCATACGCAAATACGGCGCTGAGATTGATTTCAAGCCGTTTTTTCGTGTTGAGCCTTTGACACTCAAGGAGTTTCGCAGTCAGCATATAAATATTCTGGACCACACGGCCATAGTGTTCTTTTCGCGTGTGGCGGTTGACTCATTTTTCCATATCTGCTCGGAACTTCGCATCACGGTTCCCGAGACGATGAAGTATTTCTGCCAGAGCGAAGCCATCGCCCTCTACCTGCAGAAGTATATTGTCTATCGCAAACGCAAGATTTTCTTCGGCACCGGTACCATTCCGTCCATTCTCGACTGCATCACCGCCAAGCACAAGGGCGAGAAGTTCCTCATTGCCTGCACCGACGGCCTCAAGCCCGAGACAGACAAACTTTTCGTCAACCATAAACTCGTCCACGCTCCAGCGGTATTCGTCAAGACCGTCAACAGCGACCTGTCCGGTCTCGATATCAGCAAGTACGGCATCATCGCCTTCTACAGCCCTTCCGACGTGCGTTCGCTGAAGGTCAACTTCCCCGATTTCGCACAGGGCGATACACGGTTCGTATCTTACGGCCCGACCACGGCCAAGGCACTCAAGGCCGAGAATATCGAAATTGCCATCGAGGCTCCCGCCCCGGGCATTCCTTCGATTGCAGTGGCACTGGGCAAGATTCTGGCTGAATAATCTCCTATGCCTGCGACCCTCTCAAAATGTGAAATCCTTCGCAGCAAGAAGGATATCGATACCCTTTTTATGAAGGGCCGTTCGCTGTCGCAGTTTCCGCTGAGAATGTGCTACCTGCAGACTGACCGCGAGGAAGGCATCCATATTCTGGTCAGCGTACCGAAACGTTATTTCAAGCGCGCCGTCAAGCGAAACCTGCTGAAGCGCCGCATCCGCGAGGCATTCCGCCTGCATAAAGATCAGTTTGCGGCCCCCGGAATGGACGTCGCGTTCATTTACACGGCCCACGAGGAGCATTCTTACCAGAGAATCGAAGAGAGCGTCTGCAAATTGATCGCCGCCGCCTCAACGCCCGCCGCCCCGGCCGAATCCAGCGAGATATGAAAGCATCTGTCTGGCAGCAAATAAGGCGTATTCTGGCCTGGCCGCTGATTGCCCTGGTGCGTTTCTATCAGTTGTTTATTTCACCCCTTCTGCCGCCGAGCTGCCGCTATATCCCGACCTGTTCGCAATATGCACTCGAGGCCCTGCGACGCTACGGCCCGCTCAAAGGCGGCTGGCTCGCTCTGCGACGCATCCTGCGCTGCCATCCCTTCGGAGGCAGCGGTTACGATCCGGTACCGTAAAAAAGATTAATCGAACACCTTTTTCCGATGGAAAAGGGATGTGATGTCCTGCAGCGTGCCGTCAGGATTGACCGAGTACAGACGCTGATTGGTGGTCTTGTGCTTGAGACCGCCGTGCTCCTTGCGGAATCCGCCGATTTTGATGTAGTTGAAATTGCGGACATCCACGAGCGGCGAAATCTCGTCTGCGCCCGAATACCAGCCCGTGCGGACGCCGAATTCCTTGCGGATAAATATCGAAAGGTTCTGAACTTCAGCAGGATCGACATCGCCTCCCATCAGGCAGACGCAGGTCACGCCCTGACCGTAGCGCGCCCATATCGCACGGAGGGCCTCCTGATCAAGAGGCTCTCCTATGTCTTCGCGAAGATGGGGGCTGTGACAGCCTTCGCACCGGAACGGACATCCGGTAATGTTGATGGCAAGCGTCGTTTCGTCCGGAATCTCCTGAAATACGATGTCGAAGTTGAGAAACTTAAGCATCCTTCAGGGACGAAGCTTTACTGTAATAGCGGCGGGACGCTTCTGCCTGGCGCGGCATCGAGAAGCAGCTGACGCGCTTCATATAGCCGATGATACGCGTTGCATAATCTACATTATGACTGTGGCACTTCGGGCATTCGCCGAGATAGCGCTTGTCGATATGGCCACAGTCATTGCAGATCGTGTTAGGAATGTTGAACGTAAAGTAGTTGCAACCTTCCTGTGCCGCTACCTTCAGCAGGTGGCGGTACTGTTCTTTGCTCAAATGCTCTTCGAGATTCATATGCAGAGCGCTGCCGCCCGTCAGGTGCTCGATGTAGTTGCGGCCGTGGAGGCGGAACTTGTCGAGGATATTGAGGGTGTCGTCTTCCACGATGTAGAAGTAGCTGTTGTAGCAGTCGCGGGGAACGAAATAGCCGTCCTCGCGGTCCCACTTCGCGTGCTTGACACCCACGTTCTCTGCAGGAATCATTTCGCAGTTGAACATCAGGTCCTTCGTGCGATACTTCTTGTTGTAACGCTCGACGGTACCCAGGACATCCTGCACGAACTTAAGGTATGCAGGGTTGTCGTTGATCTTCAGGCCCAGGAATTCAGCGGCCTCGACCAGACCGTTGACGCCTACGGTCAGGTACTGGCGGCCCATATTGATGAATCCTGAATCGAAGAGAGGGAGCATACCCTTGTCGCAGAGGTTCTTGAGGTTCTCGTTGTAAGCGATCTGAACCTTGTGGATCAGATCCACGACTTCCTCGATATACTGCAGATAAGGAATGCCGTTGTTGGATGCGTACTGGACGCAGCGGTTCAGGTTGATGGTCAGCACGCTCTTGCTGCCGGTGGAGACACCGCCGGCGCCGAGAGTATAACTGAATCCGTTGTCCTGGATCTCATTGCGCAGACGGCAGCAACTTGCCAACGAGTCGGCGTTGTCGCTCATATAGGTGAAGAACGAATGTCCTTCGCTGTACATTTCTGCGGTAAGGTCAGCATACTCGGGATCCTTTGCGTCACCGTTCTCGGTCAGCAGGGCCATCGTTTCGACGGGGAAGGTCAGGATGGTCTTAGTACGTTCGCGGTTGAACCACTTCATAAACCTCTTCTGCAGCCAGTTGAGCGAATCCCAGTGCGGCTTGCTGCCGTCGGGGAATACGAACTCGCCGAAGATGCTCTCGAAGTAGTAGCGGTCGTAATAAGAGATATTCCAGAACACCGCCTGGAAGTTGCGGGCTCCGGTGGGTTGGTTGATAGTATATACAATCTGTTCGAAGCAATCGGTGATGACCTTGTCGATGGTGCGCTGCTTGAGCGACAGATCGACTATGTCATTTGCGTGGAGGTAGTACTCGGGGCCGTATTCCTTCTCGATGAAGTAGTTCATATACATCAGGAACTCAGGCGTTGCGCAAGCGCCGCTGAGCATACTGGAGACGATGAATACGAGGTTCGCGAAGCCTCCGCAGAATGACTTGAGGTTGGTCGGGGCGGTCGAATTGCCTCCGATGGGTATGGTCCCGTTCAGCAGCCAGGGGTACATCGTGATGCTGGCGCAGTAATTTGCCAGCGAGGTCTCGTCGTTCTTGTAGATGAAGTGCTTTTTGAGCAGGTCGAGGTACTTGTCGGAGACTTCCTTGCCGAACATTTCCTTGATGCGGTCGGTGAGCAGACGGCGGTTGAGGCGGATGAAGCCTGCCTTCGGCAGTTCACCGATGAGCGTGGCGATGTTCTTCTTCTCGATGTTGGCGTTGGCGTCGTACTTGCTGCCGGTGGCTGCATTGGACGCAGAGCAATAGTCAAGCAGGAAGTTGAGGCGGTCGCGGGTCTCGCGGTCCTCGGTGTGCTGCTGGCGATAGAGCATATATGCCTTGGCGACGGCATAATAACGCTCGATCATCAGGGAAAGCTCGACCTGGTTCTGAATCTCCTCGACCGACATACCGTTGGTAATGCTCACGCGGCTGAGAATACTTGTGATAATCTCATCCGTCGCGAAGCTGCCGGAGGCAAGAAATGCTTTTCTTATAGCATTCTTGATTTTGTCGATATCGAATTGAGCCTTCTTCCCGTCACGCTTGATGATATAGAGCTCTGCGTTTTCCATAACAGGTTGTATTTTAAGTAGTTTAGGTGTGTCAAAAGGGGGCAAAAAACGCCTTCGGGGTAATCCCGAAGGCTTATGTTGCTTTCCGGGATAACAAAGATAGAATGAGTGAAATGTTTTTTTTCGCCCCCTGTCCATAGAGTAATAAACAACTTTTTAACAGGATTGGCAGGAGCGCACTCTGTAGCATTTTGACCCTTTGGAGACCAGGTGATTTTGGTGCTTTGCGAAACTTTGCTTACTTTTGCGCCCGGCAAAGAGCCCGGATGGCGGAATCGGTAGACGCGCTGGTCTCAAACACCAGTGGCCGCGAGGCTGTGCCGGTTCGACCCCGGCTCCGGGTACAGGAAAAAGGCTGCAGATGGCAGCCTTTTTCTGTTTCTGTACCCGGAGCCGTCGGCGGCTTTGCCGCCTCCTTGTTTACTGGGGACACCCCAGACCCCGCGGCCTCTGGCCGGGCCGCAGAAGCGGCCTTTCTTTTTGGCCCCCACTTTTTTATTGCATAAAATTTGGATACCAAAATGGTATTCATTATTTTTGCAAAAAAGTTATTCATTATGACTGTTGTTAGCATACGAGATTTCCGGGCAAACCAGAGTAAGTATCTGGGGTTGGCTGCCGGCGGCGAGAGCGTAATTCTTACCTCCCGCTCGGGTAGTTTCAAAATCGTGCCCATTACAGAGGACGATAGCCTTGTCAGCAAGAAGGAGTTCTTCGCCCGCATTGACGAAGCGC
>CAMZIP010000025.1 GCA_947307265.1 uncultured Bacteroidales bacterium
TCCAGGAGATTGTCCAGAGCAAATACCGACTGACGCAGACCGTCGCCCGTGGACTGGTATTCCGGGGAAATGAACGAACGGCTGAGTTCTATCGTGTTGCGGAATTCGTGCTTGAGGAAACGCTGCGAAAACGTGAACAGATGTGAAGACGGCATTATAGGCTGACCTTCTGAGTCCATCTGGCAATTGCGGCAGCAGACGAACCGGTAACCGCCGATGACCGAGTCGCGCTCCGGGTCCCAAAGCAGGATCTGCTTATACCCGCCAAGGCTCGGATCGAGATCGAAACGGTCCAGATCCATAGGCTCGCCGGTACCGCCGCCACCCTGCCGGAACGCCATTTCGCGAAGCCTTCCGATCTCCTTCATCACGTTTGGCGCAGTCAGGTTATCGAGCAGATAGACTTTCGCATTGCCGTGCGCAGCCTCGCAGAAGAACAGATCTTCCGTCAGTTCCTGCTTCATCAACTGCGGGTCGATGGGTGAGATAATCTTTTTCATCTGCTTTTGCCGATTGTCAATCTTTGCAAATATACTTATGAATTGAGTTATTTCAATTAACTTTGCTAAAATATTTGATTGAATGCAAGTATGGATTGCAAGACGAGACTGTTTTATATAGCCCTGAGGCTGCTCCGCAAAGGTGCCGTCAGCCGTTATACGACTGATCCGGAGGGTGTCCAGCGGCACGTGCTGCGCTATCTCGTGCGCCGCGCTTCGCGCACCGAATGGGGCATTCGCCACGGCTATGGAAAGATGAAGTGCTACGAAGATTTTGCGAAAGCAGTCCCCGTCAATACATACGAAGAACTGAAGGGCGACATCGACCGTATGCGGCACGGCGGCAAGAGCATTCTCTGGCCGGGCGTAGTCCGCTGGTATGCCATGTCTTCCGGCACCACCTCCGATAAGAGCAAGTTCATACCGGTCAGCCGCCGCGGGCTCTGGATGCTGCATTACCGGGGCGGAATGGACAGCCTCTATTTCTATCTGAGCCAGCATCCCGAAAGCCGGCTGATGCACGGCAAGGCGATGATTCTGGGCGGCAGCCACTCGCCCAACTACAATACTGCCAACAGCTTCGTAGGAGACGTTAGCGCCGTTATGATGGAAAATCTGCCCGGATTCATCAATGCCTCCCGCGTCCCGGCAAAGGAGATTGCGCTGCTGTCGGACTTCGGCGAGAAGCGCGAAAAAATTGCGCAGACAGCATCCAAAGAGGATGTTTCAAATATCAGCGGCGTGCCTTCCTGGATGCTTTCGGTGCTGACGCGAATGCTCGAAGTGACCGGCAAGGAATATCTGGACGACGTCTGGCCCAACCTGGAAGTTTTCTTCCACGGCGGAGTGGCATTTACGCCATATCGCGAACAGTATCGCCGTCTGTTCCGCGGCGCGGGAATTCAGTACCGCGAGACTTACAATGCCTCCGAGGGCTTCTTCGGCGTGCAGGATGACCCCTCAGACAGTTCGATGCTGCTGATGATCGATTACGACTGCTTCTACGAGTTTATACCGATGTCCGAGTTCGGCCGCCAGGAGGCGCGTCCCATCCCGCTCTGGGAGGTCAAGACCGGCGTCAATTATGCAGTCGTGATTTCAACCTCCTGCGGCCTGTGGAGATATGTCATCGGCGATACGGTGAGGTTTACTTCAACCCGGCCGTACAAGTTCGTCATCACCGGCCGTACGAAGCATTTCATCAATGCCTTCGGCGAAGAATTGATCGTCGATAATGCTGAAAAAGGCCTTGCCGCCGCCTGCGACGCGACAGGTGCCGTCGTCCGCGAATATACTGCCGCGCCTGTGTTTATGGATGAATCCGCACGCTGCCGCCATCAGTGGCTGGTCGAATTTGCCGTACCGCCGGCATCGGCCGAAGAGTTCGCGCAGGTGCTGGACAATGCACTGCAGCAGATCAATTCGGATTACGAGGCAAAGCGCCACGATGATATCACGCTGCAGCGGCTGGAGCTGGTTGTGGCGCGCGACGGACTGTTCGAGGCGTGGATGAGCAGCCGCGGCAAAATTGGCGGACAAAACAAAGTCCCCCGCCTGAGCAATTCACGCGAGCATATAGAGCCCCTGCTGGAACTCAACGCAAAAATCTGAGGTCCTTATCAGATCTGGAAAACGTACTCGCTCAGGATAACCGAATCCTGAACGTCACCGAGCACGTTGATGTACTGCTTTGTGAGCGTTATAGTGTAATTGAGCGTCTCCTGGCCCTTGTATTTGTTGTAGATACCGTTGCAGGCCTTGACGGCTGCAGAGTCATTCTTCTTGCTCTCGGGATACATTCCTTCACGACCGCCGATCAGGGCAACTTCGAGAGCCACCTTCATCTCTGCGACGATGCGGCCAGGCTCCTTGACGTCAGCGTGTGCTCCCGGGGGCACCTCCAGATAAGTGACGGCCACTTTGTAGGTAATCCATGTCTTCTGTGCAGGCTGTTCGGTGCAGGAAACCACCGTAGTCGAGACGGCTACCATACCGCCGGCCACCGCCAGCATCATAACCAAAGCAAGAAAGAACTTTTTCATAACTGAAACGCTAAACAATCTCTACAAAGATACAAAAACTTTCATTTATTTCTTCCTCAAATCCACTATCAAGGGATGTGTGTCGGGGGTGCAGCCGCGGACGGAGAGGAAGTCGGCGTCGCGGACGTCAGCGTCGCCGTCGATGCCGTAACTGATGCGGAAGACATCGTCGAATTCCTTGGCGGCATCATCCGCTGCAAGGTCAGCGAGAGTCCTGGCAGCAGCGGCGCGGCGGTCTAGCACATTCTGTGAGGCAGCCTTATCGTCGGCAGTACCGAGGGCACCTTCGGAGACAAGCACTTCACGAACCCAGTTCCATTCCCAATCGGCGTGGAGAGACTCCATTTCCGCAAACACTGCGGCAGGATCCACCCCACCCTTGATGGTCTCGAGAGCAATCTCGACAGCCTCCTGAGGAGCAATCTGACCTGCGAGATCCACCCAGGCTCCGGTACCGGAAACGGAACGGCCGCAGAACTCTACGGCTGCAGGAGCAAGCGCATCCGCACCGCAAGCCTCCATTCGTGCTGCAAGCACATCACCCAGATAACGGTCCAGAGCCAGCCGGTAAAGTTTACGGCCGGTCCCGATATCGCGGGCACGGACGGTAAAACCGCAACCCTCGTAATCCTTACCGGCAGAGAGCGAAGCAAGTGCCTTCAGCACGCCGCCCATAGTATAAGGCGAGAACACCTGGGGATTCACGATATCGCGCTTGGTTCCCTTGCGGGCATCGCGGGAAAGCCATTTCGAGCCATCGCGGACCAGTCCGGCACTGCGAAGCACGGCACCCGGCATCAGGCGCGCAGAACGGCCGTCAGGCAGCAGATACGAGAACGGGAAATCAGCCGTATCGGGATGCGACTCGTGATGTCCGACGACGATGCTGAACGCACCGATGCGGGCCGGCCACAGCACATACGAAGACGAAGCCGTCTTGACGCCGCGGCTGAAAACGCCCTGATGAATCGGACCGAGCTTGTAATTATGATTGCTCTGGTTGCTTGCGCTGCCGGCATTGTAGAACGAAGCCATCGCAGCGATAAGCAGCGTAGATTTATGATGCGAAACGGTAAAAGGCCCTGCGAAAAGCGAGCAGGCCTCGCCGTTCTCCAGAGAAGAATTGGCGAAAAACAGCGAATCCGTGGCCGTAAAACCGCGGCCGATATGGCATCCCTGTCCCACGAAACAGCGCAGCAGCGAAGCGGCACCGTCAACGCGCGAGCAGTCTGCAAAAATGAAATCCTCAGCCTCGACACCACTGCCCACGAAAGCGGGATTTTCACCGCCCAGAACAGTACCGTTCACCAGACGGCGGGCACCCTCGATATGGCAGCCGGCACCGACATTTACGTCAGTAAGTTCTGCACAGTCACAGATAACGGCACCGTCGCCGATCTTGCAGACGAACTTCGCACTCTGGCGGGAAAGTTTGTCGGCGCGCTGATCGAGCACGGAAACAAGTTCCTTATCCTGGCGATAGAGAGCCCAGATATAAGCCTCCTGCGCAGTCAGGCCCGAGTGGAGAACCACCTCCCGTCCGCCGCCCTCATTGAGCACGGCCACCCGGACACCCTGTCCGAAATAACAGATCGAACGGCAGGAGACCGTCCCGACTCGTTCGATACGACAATCCCGGCCGATGGCGACACGCGATACCAGACCGGCATTGCGGATGCAGCTGTTGTTGCCGACCTTCACGTCACAAAGCCAGGCATCCCTCAGGCAGAGGCCGGAACCGAGATAGATATCCTCCTCGAAATCCACGCGGTAAATATTGTCGGGGCTGAAATCCTTCTTGACGTGAATGGAATCCCAGTCCAAAGCCGTACAATCCTGACGGATCAGTGCAAGCCGCTCGCTTGAAGTCAATTGTCTGTAACCAATCATTATTTGTAGCCTTTATTTTTACGCCAGAGATACTGCCAGAGCCTGAAGAATGGGAAGGCAAGAACCTCGGTAGGATATTCGGTTAAAAAGCGCGCCTGGCGGTGCGATTTCTTTGCAAATTTCTTCATCCGGCTGTCCATCGGATTGTGACGCAGGCGGCCGTCGAATTTGCCGAAATTGCCGGAGAGCATAATCTCGTCCAGCAGCACAATTCCGGACACGTCATTGGGCGGACAGAGCAGATATTCATCCTCGATGTCATAGACGACCTTCAGCACGTACATAACCGCTCCGGCGAAACGCACCATCTTGAAACGGCGCATCCAGCGCATCACGTAAGGCCGCTTTTCAGCCGGCAGGTGATGCAGGATATAATAGTAATCCATCAGCTGGCGCAGGCCGACGCCCTCTTCCAGCAGATGGCGGTAGATATGCACGAGCGAAAAGACCGCGTCGAACTCTACCGTCGTGCGACGGAAATCCCGGTCGCACTTCTCCGAGCCCATCTGGGCATCTATCTGCGAAAGGAAAAACCGGTGCAGCCTGTGGTTGGTAAATGGATTGTACATCCAACTCGGCCAGAAATGCACCTCGACCTCAACGTCATCGAACATCTTGATCTCGGCGTGATGATACACCACCTGAGTCACCTCGTAATGGCTGCTGATGAATTTGAGAATCTCGCGGCGGTCGCCCTCCACCCAGACATCGATGTCACCGGCCTGACGGTCGGTAGGCACCGGGTAATAGAGAGCCGTCCCCTGCCCTTTCAGGATGCAGGAACGGAATCCGCCTTCGTCAAAAAACTTCTGTACCTTGGCGCAGTACTCGTCCTGACGGCGGTTATCCATCGTAATCTTTTTCTGGATACCCATCCACACCAGGAACAACTTATGCTCAGGGAACTGCTCGGCCGGAATACGGTCATAGAAGACCTCCGCCATCACGCCCTGTACCGACTGCTTGTACGCCACGCGCAGCATATCCTCCCACTGTGCCTCGGTGGGAGCCTCGTCAAACTGCTTGCGACGGTCAAGGGCTATTTGTGCCAGATCGAAAAAGAGATTCATATAGTTATTTCTTTGCTATCGTTTTGACGTACGCCTCGTATCGCTGCGCCACCTTCTCCCACACATATTGTGCCTCGACACGGGCATAATTGGCTTCACGCTGCTTGTCCAGCTCTTCCGGCGCGGCAATGCAATGCTCTATGGCCGTCCGGATATCATCATCACTCTCGGGCTTCACCCAGACAGCCGTATCCTTCTCCAGCACCTCGCGGTTGGCGGGGATATCCGAAGCAATCACCGGCAGCCGGTAACTCATCGCCTCCAGCAGCCCGATCGAGAGACCTTCGATGGTCGAAGGCAGGCAGAACGCGTAGGCCGAGCGAAGCAGGGCGTCCTTGTCGGCGCCATACACCGCACCGGTAAATATCACCTCCGGGCAACCCTCTGCCAGAGCGTGCAGTGACTCTACGTACTGGCGCGCGGCGGGATTGTCACCGGCAATTACCAGTTGGAAACCTTCGTGCGCCGCAGCCTTGAAACCGCGGATCAGATAATCAGGATTCTTGTCCTGGACTATTCGCGCCAGGAAAAGGAAATACCTTCCCGGCTGAATGCCGAAACGCCCGAGCACGTCGGAAGAAGGCGCCTCGGCCGGCGGCAGGTTGACCGCCGTAGGCATTGTCACCGCATCGCGTCCGTAACGCTGGCGGAAATAGTCCGTCTGCGCCTGGCTGCACATCAGCAGATGGCGGTTGGTAAATGCCGTAATCCGCTCCATAAGCCTCATCAGGCGCTGCTGACGCGGGGAATATTTGCTGCGCTGCCATTCCAGGCCGTGGCCCATCATCAGTGACGGAACGCCGCCGAGAGAGGCAAGCGGACTCCAGAGCGACGGCGGCCACGCGTTATAGTGGATGAGGCTCACGCCCTTTTCGCGCAGCAGCGTGCGCAAAGTGGCCTTCAGGCTCACCCAGGGCTTGCAGATAAGATTGCTCTTCGGACCGCGCATATAGATCAGCCGCACTCCGTTTTCGAGACGCGTCTCGTCGTTGGCGCTCTCGCAGAAAACGGTGCATTCGTGTCCCATTTCCGCCAGGCAGCGGGTAAGATTGAACATATAATTTTCAATCCCGCCGAGAAGGTGGATGTCGCGCGAACCTATGAAGATGATTTTCACTTACCTGAGACCTTGCAATTCGTTATTGCCGACTTTATAGAACGGGATGCACTGCGTATCGACGCGACCGCCGCGGAGGACGGCCCACTTGTTGCGCAGGATCCACGGCGCAATCTGGCGCAGGTACTTCTTCATCACCGGGGAGACGCTGCCTATCATCCAGCAGCTCTTCGGGCAATGCGCCACCTTGTCGCGGATGGCTTCGGCCTGCGGGCTGTTCCAGATTTCCTCGAAGGTCGCATCCTTCAGATTGCCCATCGTACCGAACCAGCAACTCTCCTCCATTCCGTTGCAGGGCAGGATATTGCCGAAGGGATCGAGGAAGAAATTCTCGGTTCCGGCCTCGCAGGGCAGCATACGCCGACCGCCGTTGATATAATTGATCAGGCCCAGGTTGAAGAATGCGCGCGCCCAGCTCTTGGGGTTCGGCTCCTTCATCAGCCGCTGAATCAGCTCGTCGAAATTGGCGCAGACCTCGTCGCGGTTGGTCACCTGATTGTCATACTTATGGAAATAGAACGAGTTGTGGAAGCTTGCGGTGGCGAATTCCATCCCGAGGTTCTTGCTCAACTCGTAGAGGTCCAGCATATCGCTGCTGTTGTTGTTGGAAACGGTGATGCCGAATCCGATATCCTTCACGCCCATACGGCGCAGTTCGAGCAGCGTCTTGAGTCCCTTGTCGAATCCGCCCTCGCGGCCGCGAAGTTCGTCGTTCTTGCAGCTGAGGCCCTCGATGCTGATGCGGTAACCTATATTCGGATGGCGGCGTGCCATCTCCAGCACCCTTTCGGGGAAAAATCCGCTCGTCGAGAAAACGATGCGGGAAGTCTTCTTCTCAAGCACCTTGACTATATCTTCGATGTCCTCGCGGACAAACGGCTCGCCTCCTGTGATATTGACCGCACGCATTTGCGGCAGCTTCTCCAGCAGCGACGGCTCGAACTCCTCCGAAGGCCGCGTCGGATTGTCCCAGATATTGCACATCTTGCAGTGCATCGGGCAGCGGTAAGTAACAATTACAGATCCGTCCATAAATAAATGGTTAGAATTTACAAATATACTCATTTTTCGCTAAGCAGGACAGTTGCATATTTTGATAATAATTCGCAACAATTTCAGGCTATCCCGAAGTGGGGAACCTGACCAAGAGATGATTATTCCGCCCTGCGAAAGAGATTCACGACCGTCCTGGCCGCGGCAACGGCAGCAACCTTGACAGGGAAAAACCACTTGATAACCTGCCAGCAGATACGCTTTGGCAGATTCAGAGATTCGTAATATCTGAGGTATATATCGGCTGAATGCATCTCACATTTCTGAAGGAAGGGAGAGAATCGCCTGCCGGTAGTCGCTGCCCCCAGATGTATGGCGCGTCCGGAGGGAACGCAGTAATTGCGCAGCCCCAGCTTCGATGTCTTCTTGTAGAGAATATTCTCCTCATAGTACAGGAACGTACGCGGGTCGAAGCCTTCTACAGCCTTCCAGACCTCTGCGGAAGCGTACATAAACGAGCCGTTGGGCAACTGCGTTTCAAATGGCTCGTCATTGACAGGCTCGGATTTCATCACCTGCATATTGAACCAGTCGCTGTCCACGAGTCGCATAAGCAACGGGAACTTGTACCCGAAGCGGGTCATTATCGTCCAGGCGGAGGGAGCATAGCGCACGGTAGCCATATCCACTTTTCCGTCGGAACGCAGAAGCAGCGGCGTTACGATGCCGCAATTCCCGATTTTGCCGTAAGACTCGCAGATATGTGGAATTGTATCCTCGACGAAAAGAATATCGTTATTGAGAATGGCAATGTTTTCTACCTCACTGTCAGCAAAAATATGCCTCAGTCCTTTGTTGTTGCCGCGGGCATAGCCGTCATTGGCAGCACTGGCGAGAAGAGTCATTTTCGGCAGGTTCCCGTCAGGCTCATCCGCATCTGTCAGGCGACGGTACGCGCCCTCAAACCGCGGCTGGATCCAGGCTTCGAGCCGAGACACTGCATCCGGCACGGTGGAGCCGTTGTCCACGACGAGAAACTTGACCGGAGCGGTATTATATTGAAGAATACTCTCCAGGCAGGCAATGGTCGCCGGCGTGTTGTTATATGACAATATGAGCAGAGCGGTCATTATTCTTCAGATGGATTGATGAACCTGCCGTAAGCGGCGATATAACGCTCTGCCGTTTCACTGACATCATAATGATCCTGAACATACTTCCGGGCATTTGCGAGCCTTGCCTCAGAATCATAATGGCTGCAAAGGTTGCGAATTGCAGAAGCACAGGAAGCGGCACTTCCCCGCTCGAACAGATGGCCGTAGGTGCCTCCGACAGTCAGTTCAAACGGGCCTTCGGCATTGGATGCCACTACAGGCAGCATAGCTGCCATAGCCTCTATGACAGTCAGGCCGAAACCCTCTTTACGGGACGCCATGATAAAAGCGTCAAAGTCTTTGAGGTGGCCGAACAGTTCTTCGTGTTCCAGATTGCCGGGAAGGTCGATACGCTCGGACTGGCCGCATTCGCGGATAAGCGACTCGATCTTTTCGCGGTCCGGACCGTCACCGTAAATGGTCAGGTGAAGGTTCAGATCCGGCAGAAGCGACATTGCTTCAATCAGTGTATCCTGCCCCTTTTGCTCAAGCAGCAGCCGACCCACCGTCACCAGTTTCAGCGGCGCCTTTTCCATATCCGGAACAGAATACGGCCTGACGGCAAATTTTTCAGTATGGATACCGTTGATGATAAGCGGTGCATCTATGCGGAAATCTCTGCGCAGCGCCTTCTGCACGGAGGATGAAATAGCATAAACGGCGGGATATAACATAATGCGTTTTTCCACTCCCGGAACCAGCTCCGGCATAGAATGCATCGTAAGGACACATTTCTTTCTCAGCCGCCCGAAAAGTATCGAGATAAGTCCCGCATCGTGACAGTGAATGACATCGGGGTTTATTTTGCGAAGCAGACGGTTGAGACGCACGATCGGCATCGGATTGCGGCTGCCCGGCTTGCGTCGCAGGCATACCACCTGCACGAGCGGATCTACGCGCGAAAGCAATTCTTCATTGATAATATCGTTGACCACGATGAGCGTGACACGGTGCGATGCAGCGACTTGAAACTTCGTAATATCAAGCAGCATAGTCTCTATACCGCCCGTCTTGTAACCCCATACGAGGTGAACTATCGTATAACGTGAATTATCTTCCATATCAGCATTTTTCCGGCAGTTCTTCCCTCTTGGAACGGAATGTCCAGGCCATCATCAGCGAAGTGAAGAACAGCGGATATCCGGCTTCAAAGAAGACTGAGTCGAAGGTATTGATGAAGTACAGTATAAATATCGGGACGACGATACGGGCCTTTCCACGAGCACGCCAGGCCACGATAAAGACCATAATGAACAGGAGCAGATGGAGAGCGGCGCCTACCCAGCCATAACGGAGCACTACGGGCACCCAGGCGATATCGCCACTGTCTATCTGACATCTCTGCCCTACTTTCTCAAGATTTTCCGTTCCGAGCAGGAAATCGAAACGATTGGCGCAGGCCGGAGAGTCTTCGTGGATTGCCCCTACTCCGAAAGCAGCGTACTGAGGATAATCCGAGAGGTACTGGATGCGCTCGGCAAGCATTGCGATACGGAACGTGAGAGTACCGGAATTAAACGAGTCGCCACCTGGGTAATATCCTCAGTGGTCGAAGTATTGCGGACGCTGGACTTGGTCTGGAAGACACCCAGCACGAACGGCAGCATCAACGCTACCAATATGAATCCTGTTATC
Source organism: uncultured Bacteroidales bacterium (assembly GCA_947307265.1). GTDB lineage: Bacteria > Bacteroidota > Bacteroidia > Bacteroidales > UBA932 > Cacconaster. The sequence continues at coordinate 10,402 of CAMZIP010000025.1, forward strand.
ACCGAGCGGCGCCGGCCTTCGCGGAGGAAGAACACCAACAATGCCACGAGAAGGGCTATGAGGATGGCTCGCACAAAGGTCAAAAGGACCAGAATGAACAGGAAAAGGAAGATGGCATAGCGCCACTTGCCGTACTTATCCGACTTGAGCACGTAAAAGAGATAGAAGTACGTGAGGTTGGGGATATTGAGCGCGAAATTAAAGCCCTCGGTAGCGACTTTTTCCTTGTCATAACCCGCCAGGATATGAATACCCGCAAACTGTAACAGGTACAGGACGCCCTGGACCAGAGTAATGTAAAGACCTATCTCGAAAAAGCGTTCGTACTCCCTGTACGGAATGGCACGGAATGCGAAATATCCCGTCATCATCAGACATACACGCACGACCTTGAATGCATACGAAAGGGAATCCGCCCCACTCGTTACAGTCATAATGAACTCTCCCAGATAGAAGAGCAGGAATGCGAATACATACAGCGCAAACGGATCACGCCGGGGAGAATACCCCAGTGCAGAACTGGTGCTGACCTCACTTCCGTCGGACAGAATCTTGGTAACGCGCAACTTGCCGGACTGAACCTGAACAAACGGAATGAGCGCAATGTTGATCAGGATACAGACGTCACTGCAACGCTGCTGCTCCGTCGTACCGTCAAGCATAAACAACTGCGTCACGATGGCCAGGTAGCACAGCAGAAAAACGACGAACTGCTTCTTCCAGAACGCCCATACGGCCACAGCCGCCAGCAGGAGATAGACAGCCAGCATCATTTCGCCCAGATGCCGGTTGCCTTGCCGGATAAAAGACGGCCCAACTGGATGCGGCCGACAACTGCCTGCACGAGAAAGACCAGGGAAGGAAATATGACAACTCCTGCGACGCCAAGCCTGCAGGATAGCGTGAGAAGCGGCCAGGCAAGCACTGCAGATACGAGATAGATCACCATCTGTATCTGGATTGTTCCGAGGCCGGCAATCAGGTATGTGTACAGGTTGCCGATTATGGTGATAAGCGTGTAAATACCTACAGCCGCCGTCAGGAGCAGTCCGACTTGGACTTCATCGCCTATCCATATATGATAGAACCATCCGGATATTGCCACCATCACTGCTCCGATAACTGCAGCAATCAGACAGAAACGCTCGAGTTTGTGAAGGGTATTGTACATCCAGAGCTTGTCATTCCTGTGCCACGCATCGGTAAATGCGGACCAGAACGGCGTGATGACGATCAGGCTTCCCGAGAAAAGCAGGTTGAAATAACGGCTTGCGACATTATAACTCGTCACCGAGTCGGGCCCCAACTCACGAAGCAATACGAAATTAATCAGTTGGAACACGACAAGCATTGAGACATATATCACGAAAAACCGGATGCCGAGCGACAGGATATCCTTGATCAGACCCGTACGGATATTACGGCGACGCGGCGCATAGGCCCGGTAACGTGTGAAGCGAAATGCTATCAGTGAACAAATCAGCAGCACGATGCACGGCACTCCGGAGAAATACAGCGCCAGATTGGTAAGGCTGCCCGTGGTGGTCTTGGTAAGAATAAAAATTACCGCAAGCGAACAGAGCTGCCCGAGGCCGTTGATAGCCGCTGCGATACCAGGCTTCTGGTCGGCAGTCAGCAGCGTGCTGAAAATGTTGACAACCATATTCAGGCAGAAAAAGCCGCTTACGACGCCAAAAACGCGCTGGAGTTCCACCCTGTAAGACGGATCCACATTGAGAACGGCAGGCCAGTTGATGAAGCAGTTGAGCACCATAAACAGCACGAACACGCCAAAAATTACGGTACTGATTGCAAAATATGTCGTACTGACATATTCGGCTGCAAGTTGCTCATTGCCTTTGGCCCGCGCCTCCGCAAACCGGTTGCGGAACCCGTTGCCCAACCCAAGGTCGAAGAACGCAATCCACGCAATTATGGACGAAACCGTCATCCAGATACCATACTGGGTAGGGTTGACATAATTGATGGTCATCGGCACGAGCAGTAGCGAAGTCAGTACCGTGACACACTTTGTCACCAGCGAAAGTATGATATTGCGAAGAGCGGCTTTCGAACGCGGGTTGCGATCGGCGATGAGCGTCCTGATTCGGAGCGGCAGCAGATCTGTCAGGCGGTTAAAACTCATCTTTGGAAGTATCATTCTTATCCAGCCTGCTCTGGAATGACTTCCAAGCACGGGAATTATCGATATTGGTGTTCGATGCCACTGAACGCAGGCGCTGGAAAAACCGTGTATTGTGGCTGCGATGCCATCCAAGGAACAGCGCCGGCAGGAAAACTGAGACTGCACCGGCTGCAATCACTGCATAGAGTTGGACTTCCTGCGTGGCGCCGCGGCTCCAGACTACTGCCCATATGGTAACAGGAACGAGCGATAGGACAATCTCGGTAAGTGTGACTGCCAAATGGGATAATCCGGCATCGATAAAAATGTGGTGAAGATGCGTCTTATCTGCCTTGAACGGGGAAATGCCCCTCACGATCCTGCCGGTCATCACCCTTAAGGTATCAAATACGGGCAGCGTCAGAACGGCAAGGCAGAACGGAATCATACCGAAATTGTAAGTCAAGAACTCTCCGTAATATGACTCATACCTGCACATACTGAAAACCATAGAAGACAGGATGGTTCCCATCAGCATTGTTCCGGCATCGCCGATAAACATCTTGCTGCTATGGCCGAAAACGTTGTGCAGGAAGAACGGGATCAACGCTCCGATTGTCACCATTCCCAAAGCTGCAAAAGAGTAGTCGTGTCCGACGAAAAACACCGTAGCGAACAATGCGCAGGCCGTGATACAGTAACCGGAAGAAAGACCGTCCACACCGTCAATCATATTGATGGCATTGATGATGCCCACCATCGCGAATGCCGAGAACGGCACGGACAGCCAGGTTGGAAGATGATCTATCCCCCATATTCCCTGGAAATTACAGATTGTAAAACGGGTACCGTAAATCAGCAGCAGCGCTACGACCGTCTCGACCGACAGCCTCACCCACGGCTTGATAGACAGCA
>CAMZIP010000026.1 GCA_947307265.1 uncultured Bacteroidales bacterium
GACGATTTCGCTCGTGCTGCTGGACGAGAGGTATCTCTGGTTGCCGATATTGCCGTTGATGATCACGCGGTTGTTGAACAGCTGCGTCGAGATTGCCACGTCGAAAATATCCACTCCGTCACGCCCCGGCTGGTAATTGAATCCGAGGTCGAGCGGGATGTCCAGTTGCCTGAAAATGGTATTGAACTGGTTGGCCATAATCTCCGACAGGTTGGAGTAGAGGATGGTCGTGTTGTTGACGATACCGCTCTGCTCGTCCGGTACGAAACTGCCCGAAAGCAGCAGCGCCAGCACCTGCTTGAGTCGCTTCTCTTCGGTGTTGAGCACGCTCGCCACGCGGCCTGCGGTGGTCGGGTCGAGGTCGGGGATGTCTATTGAGAACGACAGCTGAGGGTTGGACAGATTGCCGGTGATGCCGATACCGCAGTCCACCGTGCGCCGCGCCGTCGAGGTCGAGTCGGCGATGAGCGTATTGATGGAAGCCTTGGTACGGTAGATTGCATCCAGGTTGAGATCCGAATTCATAACGTCACCGTTGAAGGTGATGGTGCTTCCGGATTTGAGGATGAAATCCTTTGAGGTGATGCCCATCAGGGCGAACTTGTAACTTCCGCGGTCAATCACGTAGTTACCCTTGATATCGAACAGATTCGCGCCCACCCGGATATCTATGTCGCCGTTGCCGAATGCGCGGAGCATATCGCCGTAAGCCGGGTTGATATCCAGGAAAATCTCGATGTCCGGACTTGCGTGCGCGCGGACGCGAACGTCGAGCTGGCTGGTGCTCTCGCTCTTGGCTTTCTCCTTGCGCTTGAGGAATGCTCCGTACGGGTCATCCTCGACATCCGGATCTTCCGGCACGACGTAGGTCAGGATCGAATTGTTGATCTCAGCCGTGCTGCCGATGGCTACGTGCAGGTTGCTGTCCGAACGAGTGCTGAGCTGCACGTCCGCGAACAGCTTGCTGAGCGGGCCGATGGCGTGGATGTTGGCATTAGCGTGCGCGTGGCCGTAATAGATGGGGTTGTCCTCAGCCGTGGTGTTAAGGGCAAACATATTGTCCATCAGGAAGGTCAGGTCGATATACAGGTCTTCGAAATCGTTGAACAGCACCTTGCCGAGCATCTTGCCCGTATGGCCTTCGTGGTCGTAGATATTGACCGACGGGAAATACACTCCGTCCGTCTTGACTTCGAACGGGCCGTCGAATATGTACGGCACCTTGGTATAAGCGAAGGTGGCTTTGAACATATTGAACCGCACGCCCTGGCTGTGGATGTCAAGTTTGTCGAACGGGCCGCGGACGGCAATGTCGCCGCTCAGCGAGCCGCCGCCCATATCTATCGCGAGGGTAGGAACCAGGCTGTTGAGGAACGGCGTGGAGAGGCTGTCGAGCGCGACCTCCAGGTCGATGTACGAATCCGTCATACGGTAGAAGCCGTCCAGCAGCAGCGGGTAACGGCCGTTCTTGAGATTCTCCAACTTGAAATCGAATCTGGCCAGTTCGGGATTCCAGTTGGCATCGATATCCAGCTGTCCGAACTGTTCGTGGTCGAGTAAAATGTCGTAGCCCGTCATATCCAGGCTGACCTGGCGCGTATCTGCGAGCAGTGCGGAACTGGTCGCCTTGCCGGAGATTACGCCTTCGATCGGGAAGGGCAGCGGCACGAGGCCGTTGAGCATTCCGATATCGAAGCGGTTCATCTTCACGCTGACGGTATCTTCTTCCGAAGGCGAAATGGTGCCGTCGGCGCTCAGGTACTGCTCGCCGTTGCTGATTCTCAGGTGGTGAATGTCTATCAGTTTGTCGCTGTATGCCAGAGTCGCGGGCTCGATGATCCAGGTGATGCCGTTGCCTACGCCGATCGACGAACTGTCGATTGCGGCCGCGATCGATATGCCCTGGTCGATGGGTTTGAGCACCTTCGCGTGCGTGGAGATATGTGCGTTCTGACCTTCGTCGCCGTTGTCGAAACCGACTTCGAGGTCGGCATTGTTATCGTCGATGCGGAGGTTGAGAATGTCATTGTCGAACCGCATTTCGCCTGCCTGGATTAACGATGCCCCCACGTCGAAACGGAAGGGCCCGTCGTATGCCGCGAGGCTGGCTCTCATATCTTTGAAGTACAGCGAACCGGAGCCGAAGAACGGAATGTCCGCCCTCAGGTTGAGCGAGTCGCATTTACTCTGGAATGCGCTGATGTGCGAGCCGGTGGCAATTATGATGCCCGTGTTGAGGTAATCCAGGACCGGCTGAGGTTTGCCGACTGTCGCATTCAGGCGCCAGCTGTAATCTTTGTCCTTGGGATCCTTGCTGAAGTCGTGCGCGAGCGGAACGAGGTTGGGCACGCGCTTGCCTGCAATCTCCTGGATGTCGCCGAGGATTTCCTTGAAATTGTCAGTGCCCCTGTAGTGCAGGTCGGCGGCATCGGAAAGCACGTCCAGTATCCAGTCTTCGCCCTCCATCTGTGCGACGGCGTTGAGGCCGCCCATATAGTAGTAGAGATTGCCGACGATACCGGTAATTCCGCCGAGTTGCACGTCGCCCGTGATATGGTTGCCCTGCTGCAGAATGTCTGCTTCGAGGGTAGCCTGTATGGACGACTCGCTGCGGCTGTCGATACCGGCGCGGCTGAGGTCCAGGTTATGCAGGTCGAGGTCGGCGATAAAGCGGTTGCCGTTCTTGGGATCGAGATGGATGAAACCATTCAGGGCAAGGTCGAGCATCGGGTCGCCGCTGTCCAGCGTCACGGTAAATGAACTCAGGTCCGGAGTCGAAGCCGTGAGTTCGATATCGCCGTACTCATAGTCGTTAAATTCTAAACGGGTGATGCGCAGCGGGTCGATTGACATAGCGGCCTGCTTGCCAGAAGTGGTGATATTATATACCGCGTCGAAATCCAGTATGCCGAGTTTGCTTTCAGCCAAAATATTGCCCAGGTGCAGGTGCTGTCCGACGATGCTGCCGTCGATAGTGGCATTCTTGCCGTCATAGCCGCCCTGTGCATCCGCGTGCAGCAGGCCGAGGCGCTGCGTTGTAATATCGGCATTTGCCGTGAAATTCTTCAGGCTGCCGCTGATTCCGGCTGCGGTCATCAGCCGGTCGTGCTGCGGGAGCGAAGAGAGGCTGCGGCGGTCAAATTCGGGCGAAGCGCCGGAAATGAGGCGGCCCAGGTCATACACGTCCGTATATGAATCGTAGAGTTGCAGGCGGATCGACGAGTTGTCGGCATCGGGCAGGCCGCGGACATAGCCTTTCAACTTGAGGTCGGTAAGGCCGGTTTCGGTGGTGAGCCGGATGCGGTTGACGTTGATATCCGAAATGCGTCCCGAAATGTCGGCGTCCAGGATTGCGCGAAGCGTCATTCCCGAAGGCTTGCCGAGGAACGGATCCAGCGAACGCAGGTCGATCGTAGAGGGCGACAGGTCGAGTTTCAGCGTTACGCTGTCCTCGATATTGTTGAATGCCTCGGGCGAATCGTACATCGCGTAGAAGCCGTTCAGGTCGATATCGCTCAAGCCGTCGCTCAGTCTCAGGCGGTCGATGCGTGCGAGCGAATCGCTCAGGTATGCATAGCCGCAACTGAAGTCCACCATCTCGCCGGTCGTGAGTTCCTTCGCGTGCAGTGACTTGATCGAGAGGGATGCCTGGTTGTCGGTGCTGTAATTGAGGTCGTCCGCGCGCAACGTCAGGCTGTCGATGAAATATCCTTGAAACTCCTCCTGGAATTCATTTTCGTATGAGAACGAGAGGCTGTTGAGCAGCAGCCGGTCGAGCCTGTAGTGCGAGAACGGCAGGCTGAAGGAACTCTCTTTTTCTTCCTCCTCTTCTTCCTCTTCTTTCGGTGCGCTCAGGCAGGAGATGAAGTAGGAGAGGTTGGTCTCCGTGGTGTCGATATGGCGGATATGCATCACGCCGTTTTCAAGGGTGAGGCGGTTGACTTCGAGAGTTTCGCCCGCAAGCGTCACGCCCTCATTGAGGTTGATGGCGACCTTGTCCAGCCAGACCAGGGTATCTCCCGATGCCTCGAAAATGCCGACGTCGCGCAGCACCAGCGACTGAAACGGATGGAAATACATTCTTCCGACGTTGACGCGGCCGTCGTAATTCTTGCTCAGCGCGCCGGTCACCATCTGCAGAATGGAGGTCTGCACCGCAGGGATATGGATTGCTATCATCGCTCCCAGCGGTATCATCAGCAGCAGAATCAGTACTGCGTTGATTATTTTTTTAGACGTCGAAATGGCAGTGTTTCCTTATAAACCTTCAAATTTAACAATTTTACCGATATTATTTCTAATTTTGCGACACTATGAGCGCAAAGTTGACTATTCTCGGTATCGAGTCCTCGTGCGACGATACTTCGGCCGCCGTCCTCCGCGACGGGTGGCTGCTTTCCAACGTGATGGCTTCGCAGGAAGTGCACCGCCAGTACGGTGGCGTGATTCCCGAACTGGCATCGCGCGCACACCAGCAGAACATCCTTCCCGTCGTCAGCGAAGCGCTCCGTCAGGCCGGCGTTACGATGGATGACGTGGATGCGATAGCATTTACCCGCGGTCCGGGTCTGCTCGGCTCGCTGCTCGTGGGAACCTCATTCGCCAAGGGCCTGTCGGTTGCGACCGGCAAGCCGCTGGTCGAGGTCAACCACCTTCAGGGTCATATCCTTTCGCATTTCGTGAAAGTCGAGGGCGCCGAAAACCGCCAGCCGCAGTATCCGTTCCTCTGCCTGCTGGTCTCCGGCGGCCATACCCAGATAGTCCGTGTCGATGCGCCGCTCGAATTCACGATTCTCGGCGGAACCATCGACGATGCGGTGGGCGAGGCCTTCGACAAATGCGCTAAAGTCCTTGGTCTGGGTTATCCGGGCGGACCGGCCATCGACCGTCTTGCACGCGAAGGCAACCCCAAGGCGTTCCGTTTTGCGAAGCCCAACATCCCCGGACTGGATTACAGTTTCAGCGGCATAAAGACGTCGCTGCTGTATTTCCTGCGGGACCAGATGAAAGAGGATCCGACATTCATAGAGAAAAATATCGCCGATATATGCGCTTCGTTCCAGCAGGATCTGATCGATATCCTGCTCAAGAAGCTGATTATCGCGGCGCGTGAAACTGGCATCCGCGAGATTGCGCTTGCCGGAGGCGTTTCGGCAAACGGCGGCCTTCGCGAGCGTATCACTCTCGAAGGAAAGCACCGTGGCTGGAATACCTACCTGCCGGCGTTGCGTTTTACGACCGACAATGCCGCGATGATAGCCGTTACCGGCTGGTTCAAATATATGCGCGGGGAGTTTACTCCGCTTGAGGTGGCTCCGGTTTCAAGGGCTGCCGAATATCTTGCCGATGAAAGAGTTTGACATTGCTTTCGACCTGCGTCACGAGCCCACGGAGGATGAACTCCGCACCGCTGCGGCGCGTGCAATGGGCTGCAAGCCTGCGGCCGTCGGGAGCGTGCGGATTGTCCGCCGCAGTCTCGATGCGCGCGATTCGATAGTCTATCGTTACCGCGTGGCTGCGACAATGACGGGCGAGGAGGATACCGGCATCTACCGGATTCCGCCGTACCGTGATGTCACGAATGCTTCTCCGGTGCTCATCGTAGGCTCCGGCCCTGCGGGAATGTTTGCCGCACTGCGTCTGCTGATGGAGGGCCGCAAGCCCGTGATCCTGGAACGCGGCCGCGACGTTCACGCCCGCAAGGCGGATATCGCCGACCTTTTCCTCGGCCGCGGTCTGCATCCCGATTCCAACTACTGCTTCGGCGAAGGGGGTGCGGGAACCTTTTCGGACGGCAAGTTATTTACCCGTTCGACAAAGAAGGGCGACAACCGCGAAGTGCTGGCCCAACTGGTCGCATTCGGCGCGGACGAATCCATTATGGTGGACGCGCACCCGCATATCGGAAGCGACCGCCTGCCGCTGATTGTCGAGCGGATTCGCGAATGCATTACCGCCCACGGCGGCGAATACCATTTCGGCTGCCGGGTAAATGATATAAAGCAAATAGAAGGTGCAGGTTCTGCCCGCTGGAAACTTGTCTGCGAAGGCGGCGAATGTTTCGAAGCACCTGATGTCATCCTGGCCACCGGTCATTCGGCGAGGGATATTTACCGTCTGTTTGCGGAGAAAGGCTGGCCGCTGGAGGTCAAGGGATTTGCCCTCGGCGTGCGTGCCGAGCATCCGCAGGCTCTTATCAACCGCATCCAGTATCACGGCCGCTATCAGCCCTGGATGCCGCCGGCTGAGTATTCGCTGGTCACGCAGGCCGCCGGTCGCGGAGTGTTCTCATTCTGTATGTGTCCTGGCGGACTGCTGGTCCCTTCGGCTACCGCGGAAGGCGAACTGGTCCTTAACGGTATGTCCAATTCGCAGCGCAATTCGCAATGGGCAAACGCCGGCATAGTCTGTTCGGTGGAGCCGGGAGATATTCCGGATTATGACCGTTACGGAGTTTTCGCGCTGCTCGAATGGCAGCAGGCCGTCGAGCGCAATATGTTCGATGTTACGGGCTCCATCAAGGCCCCGGCTCAGCGAATGATGGATTTCTGCCGCCGCCGCACCTCGGCTACGCTGCCGCGCAGTTCGTACAAACCCGGCACCGTTTCGGCCCCGCTGCACGAACTCCTGCCTTCGTTCGTCTATGACCGCCTGCGCGAAGCTTTCCCGCAGTTCGGGCGTATGATGAAAGGTTATTATACCGATGACGCGCTGCTTCTGGCGTGTGAATCAAGAACATCGTCTCCAGTCCGCATTCCACGCGAAAAGGAGACGATGCACGTTCCCGGCCTCGAAGGCCTCTATGCCTGCGGTGAAGGTGCAGGCTACGCCGGAGGAATTGTCTCCAGCGCCCTTGACGGAATCTTAATGGCAGCCGCTGCCGCACGATGAGCAGTCACCGCTGCAGCCCTGTGCAGCGCGTTCGCCGTGCAGGCCGTCGGTGAGTTCTTTGTCGGTAGCGTCGCGTACTGCGATGACCTCGCCGGTAAAGTTGAGTTCCTTGCCGGCCAGTTCGTGATTGAAGTCCATCTTGACGGTCTCGCCGAGCACTTCGACAACCTTGCCGGGCATTACGCGTCCGTCGCGGGTCATCATAGGAATGGAATTGCCGACGATGAGCAGGTCCTCGCGGATCTTGCCGTCAACCTCGAAGATATTCTTCGGAAGTTCGATGATTGCCTGAGGATCATATTTGCCGTAGCCGTCCTCTGCAGAGAGTACGAAAGCGAACTTGTCGCCCGGCTCCTTGTCGAGGAGATTGGCTTCAAACTTGGGCAGGAGATAGCCAAGGCCGAAGATGAACTCGAGGGGATTCTCGACTGTCGTGTGGTCGCGGACCTCTCCGTCCACGGTAAGGGTGTAGATGATAGAAACTACTTTTTCGTCTGCGATTTTCATATCTGTAGGAATTTATTTATGCGGTTACGGTCTCCTGTGCGGCTTCGGCGGTTGCCTCTTCCGGCAGGCGGTGAATCTTGAATCCGGTATAGCCGAGTACGATCGAAATTACCGGAGTGATGAAGCAGAAAATCGTGAAGGGGAAATAGGCGAGAGTCGCCATACCCAGCACGTTGGACTGCACGAGAGCGCAGGTATTCCACGGCACGAGAACGGAGCTGACCGTGGCTGAGTCGCCGAGCGCACGGCTGAGCACTTCGGGTGCCAGGCCTTTGCGGCGATAGAGATCCTTGAACATATTACCCGGCAGCAGGACCGACATATACTGATCTGCCAGCACGCAGTTGCAAACGATACAGGTAACGATGGTCGTGGCGATGACCGAACCGGTGCTTCGGACTGCGCGGAGCAGGCGGTCGGTGATGACCTCGATCATACCGGTTGCGGAGAGTGCGCCGCCGACTGCCATAATGCAGATGACCAGCCAGATGGTATCGACCATACGGGACATACCGCTGGTGCAGGCGAGGCGGTTGAGCATTGCGTTGCCGGTCTCGATATCGACGTGCGAACCCATCATCTGGACCAGTGCCTTGAAGCCGGCGATGAAACCGGTTTCGCCGCCGGTGATCTGGGCGACGATTTCAGGCTGGACGATGAACGTCAGAATGCCGCCGATGAGGGCCGAGAAGAAGAGCGTGATGGTAGCGGGAATCTTCTTGACCACCATAAAGAACGTGAAGCACGGCACTATCAGCAGGAACGGCGAGATGTGGAACGCGTTGCGGATGGCAGTGAGCTGTTCCTCCATATGCATTTCGCCGGAAATGGGAACCACCAGGCCGACTATGGTATAGACTACGGCGCAGATGATGAACGCTGGAATTGCCGAGTACATCGAGTAGCGCACGTGTGTATAAAGGTCCGTGCCGGAGACTGCGGCTGCCAGGTTGACGGTGTCCGAAAGAGGGGAGAGCTTGTCGCCGAGGTATGCGCCGGAAAGCACTGCACCTGCCACCCAGCCGACGGGAAGACCGATCAGGGTGCCGGCGCCGAGCATTGCCACGCCGACCGTTCCGACCGTGGTCCAGGAACTGCCGGCCAGCACCGAAACGAGACTGCAAAGAACGAACGTCACTACTATGAATGCCTTGGGATGGATGATCTGAAGGCCGTAGTAAATCATCGTCGGCACGATGCCGGAAAGCATCCAGGTAGCCGTCAGAGCGCCGATCATCAGCAGTATCAGGATTGCTCCCGTGGACTGCTCGATATTGCGGCCGATGCCTTTCTCAATCTTGTCCCAGGGGACCTTGAGGAAGAAAATGCCGATAACTGAAATGTAGATGAGCGTGATGCTCAAAGCAATCTGGGCTGCTCCGCCCGAAAGGTCCTCACTGAACAGCATAACGCAAGCCAGCAACAGCACGATGGCGATGATGATGGGCGAGATGGAAAGCAGCAGACTCGGTTTTTTCATAGGTATATATAGGTTTTATTCTCCACTGAATGAAAGACCGGAGAATGCCAGTGAAGGGATTCTCCAGCGGTTGGACTTGAGCGCGTCATCGCCTGCAAGGAGCAGTCCCTGCCAGAGGCGGATGAAGTTGCCCGTGACGTTCATTCCGTTCACGGGACGGACTTTGCGGCCGCCTTCGAAGAGGAATCCGCGCACGCCGTAGGAGAAGTCTCCGGTGCTCGGATTGAAGTTGCCTCCGTTGAAGCCGGTGATGAGGATGCCCTTGTCCAACTCCTTCATCATATCCTGCAAAGTTAGCGGTTTTTTGGTAATATCACAGTCTTTTTCGAAGCGCAGCAGGGACGGACCGTCAACCGTCACGTCCATTCCCAACTTGTTTCCGTAGTAAGTGTTTATGAAGCAGGTGGCTATGCGGCCGTGGTCGATTACCGCGCGGTCGCGGGTGGCCAGGCCTTCGTCGTCATAGCAGCGCGAGCCGTAGTTGTTGCGGGTGCGGGGCCTGTCCCAGATGTTCATCGCCTCCGGGAAAAGCTGCTCCCCGATATGTGCCTTGAGGAACGAATTGTCCTGCTGGAGTGCGGCTCCGTTGAGCACGGAAATGAGCGGATGGACCAGCTGCGAAGAGCAGGTGTTCTCGACTATCAGCGGCCATTCGCCGGAGCGCGTCTTGCGTGCCCCGAGGCTGTCCAGCGTGCGCTGAAGAGCCTTTGCTCCGATGCCTTCGGTCTGTACCTTGCCGGTAAATACGTCGCTGTCGAACCAACCGCCTTCGGGCTTCTCGTCGCCGCGGCCGCGGATGGTGCAGTTGGCGCTCAGAGTGCAAACCGAACGAAGGTTGGAGACGCTCAGGCCTTCGGTATCGGCCATATATTCGTATTCGGTGCTGTCGCCCCATTCGGTCTCGACCGAAATCAGTTTCGGATGTCCGAGAACTTCTTCGGCGCAGCCCTTCGCGAGCCTGATGCGCTCGTCGATGCCCATCTGATCGAGCGAAAGATCGCACTGCTCCAGTTCGCCGGCCGAATCGCCCGCGTAGCAGAGTTCCCGCCTGGGCAGTGTGCGGCAGGGATCTTTGACCACCATCGAGGTGCTTTCGGCCGCCTTGCGGATGAATTCCCGAAGGTCGGCGTAATCCAGTCTGTTGGTGCTGAACGAACCGTAATGCCCGTCCACGAACAGTTGCATATAGAGGGCGCGGCTCGAGGCGCTCATTATCCCGTCAACATTGCCGTCGAGGATGGTGACGCTGTTTTCGCCGGAGGCTTCGATGCACATACGCGCCGCATCCACACCGGCATCGAGGGCCATCTGCAGGGCGTCCGCGACTATCTTGCGTTCTTCTTCTCTCATAAACTCGATCCTCCTACGGTAAGGCTGCTTACAAGGACGCTCGGCATACCGCACGAGACGGGGCAGTACTGGTCCTTTCCGCAGGTCCAGGTGCTGTCGTCCAGGACGCTGTTGGCTGCGACGCCGGTTATGTCGGCCAGTGCCTGCGGTCCGTTGCCGATGATGTTGATATCCTTGACAGGTGCGGTCAGGCGGCCGTTTTCAATCATCCAGCCGCTCTTGACATAGAAAGTGAAATCGCCTTCGCCGATGGCTACTTCACCGTTGGTGAAATTATCTACGAAAATGCCTTTGCGGACGCTGTGGATGAGGTCTTCTTCCGTGCAGTCGCCGTCCAGCATATATGTGGCCCGCATTCGCGGAATCGGCTCGTAGCGGAATGATTCGCGGCGGCCGTTGCCGGTCGGCGCAACTCCGTAATGCCGGGCGCTGATGCGGTCGTGCAGATATGAGGTGAGCACGCCTTCGGTTACCATATAGGTCTTCTGGCCCGGGATGCCTTCGTCATCGACGTTGAGCGCGCCGCGGTTGCCTGCGACCGTGCCGTCATCCACGACGGTTATCTTTTCGCTGCAAATCTTCTGTCCCATACGCTCCGCGAAAATGCTGATGCCTTTGCGGTTGAAATCCGCTTCGAATGCGTGTCCGATGGCTTCGTGGAGCAGGATTCCGGAACTTCCGCTGCCCAGCACCACTGGCATTTCGCCGCCCTTGGGACGGCCCGCATCGAACAGCGGCTCCAGGCGCGTCGCGATATAACTGACGATGCCGTCGCGCAGGCTGTCGGTGAGCATTTCGCTGCCCACGCGGTAACTCCGCGAATAGGAGAGCATCTCGCTCTTGCCGTCCTTCTGTGCGACGCAGGTCAGGTGGACCGAGGTCATCGGACGCAGGTCGCAGAAGAAGTCGCCGTCGGAGTTGTAGAACATCACCTTTTTGATGCTGAATGCCAGGGCGCAGGTGACCTTGCGTATGACGGGCGAGGCCTCGTGAAGCCTGCGGTCGAGTTCCGTGATCCAGGCCTTGCGTTTCTCGAGAGTGAATACGTCCCAGCCCTGGAGGATGGGGTAGTGGTTGGTAAACTGCACCGGCCTGAGTCCGGGTGCGGTGCGCGGCAGGACAGGGGCGTCAGCTATGCCTGCAGCAAACAGGGCCGCCTTCTCGAGGTCGCGCATATCGGTCTTTTCGGAGAATGCGTAACCGGTCCTTTCATCGCGTATAACCCGTATTCCCGCGCCGTAATCCGCCGTGCTCTCGACCGAGTTGACCACGTGGTCGCGCAGCAGCAATTCATCAGTAGTGGTGTATTCAAAGAATATGTCGGCATACTCTCCGCCACGGGAAAGCGCCGACACCATCAGGCGTTCCAGATTGTCGGGTGTCACCCCGAACAGGTCAAAGTATGTTTCCGTCATATCTCTACGGCACGCACCGTATAGACCTCGCCTTTATTGGCGAAGGCCATATCGGCATTATCCTTCTTCTTGGCGGTGACGAGTTTCGTAAAGCTTTTGTCGAGTCCCGTCATTATGTCATCCCTAAGATCCCTGCTCTCTTGCTCGCTCATAGTTTAGTATTTGGTTGTACGCGGTTTTATCGTGAAGTTTGGTTACGACGCTCAGGCCGCCTTCGGCCACCAGTTTGCTCGGGGTGTTGGAGTTGTCGATGATCATCCAGTAATCGACGATCGGCATATAGATGCGGAACAGGTTGTCGATACCGGCGCCATAGCGGCGGATGATGGTCTCCTCTGGCACCGAATGTCCTCCCGATGCCACTCTCAGCCGGACGCGCTGGATGGCCAGTTCCGGTACCTGTAACCAGAAATAGACCAGCGTGACGCGGTATCCGAGAGCCTGTGCGCCCGTTACGACGTGTGCGAGGCTCCTGGTCGCAAGAGTGGTCTCTACACCGAACGTGGCACGTTTCTCCAGCAGTTCGTGAATCCTTTCGGTCATCAGTTTCGAGGCTTTGATGGCCGCGAGTGCCGGGTTGAACGGTGAAAGCCCCTTTGCAATCTCATCGGAATTGACGTACTCGTCGCAATTGAGCAGGTCAGGCAGCAGCGTATATGAAGCTGTTGTCTTTCCGGCTCCGTTGCATCCCGATATGATATAAAGGCTAGGCATCCTAAATTAGTCGTAACTGCAAAGATAGCACAGAAATCCCGCGGACGGAGTCGTCCGGGGCCGGAAATTATCAACAAAATGAGGCTAAACCTGTTGAAAACAACTTATTTGACGCGCCAGGGCGCCTCGTCGTACAGCAGATACTTCTTGGATTTGCGGAGCCACTTCTGCTCCTCGGCCTTGATGTATTCGCGGGTGACGTCCCAGTCCACGGTGCCGTCGAGGTAGCACATAAGAGCCTCGTCCTCCAGCAGTTTTTCCATTCCGTCGAAGCGGAATTCGGGGCAGTTGTCGCGGACGAAACGGATCAGCCGCAGGGCGTGGTTGAAGGCGTGGTACTGTGCGCCCGGGATGAACATCAGCTGGAATCCGAAGCATACCTGACCGGCGTGGATGCCGTATTCCGGTACGAAACGCGTCCAGCGCAGCAACACTCCCTGGCTTGCGGCAGGATGGCCGGGCTCGTTCCAACTCGAGAATCCGTTGCGCTCGTTCCAGTTGAAGAGGGACTCCATAAACGGTGCGCCGAACTGCTCGAACGGGCGGGTGGTGCCGTGTCCGTAACTGACGTTGGTGCCCATCCAGAGGCACTGGCCGCTGTAGAAATGCGAGGTGAACAGTCCGCAGAAATCCGAGAACGGAGGGATGCTCCAGGGCATCAGTTCCTTGTTGACGGCCTCGGCGCCGGCTGCTATGATATGTATCGGGAAACGCGCATTAGCTTCGCTGTAGAACATATTGGCCATCTCGCCGAAGGTCAGGCCGTGGCGCTGCGGCAGTCCGAAACTGCCCATAGTGCCTTCGATCTGGCGGCCGGACGGGATATTGCGGTCAATGATGTAGAGCGACACATTCTTGACCTTGGCCGCCGCCAGCCTCTCCAATCCCTTCTGCATACCGTAGGTAAAGATACTGGCGATCCCCAGCACCTCCGCGCCGGCCTGCCGCAGGACATCCACCACTTCCAGCACGCTGCCGCCGGTGG